>NZ_JBATGR010000093.1:0-2046 GCF_049665975.1 Eudoraea sp. | reverse complement strand
ATAATTTCTATGGTCCTTCTTTTAGGCCTTTTTGTCTTTGGCAAGACCATTGCCGGAGCAACTTCATGGTACAACCTGGGATTTTTTAATTTTCAACCTTCTGAGCTGGCCAAAGTTGCCACCGCTTTAGCTTTAGCTAAGTATTTAAGTGATATTCAAACAGATATTAAAAACCGGAAAGATCAATATTATTCTTTTTTAATTATTTTAATTCCGGCCTTTTTAATTATTCCACAACCAGATCCGGGCAGTGCGTTAGTATTTTTCTCCCTGATCTTTGTCCTTTTCAGAGAGGGGTTACCACTTTTTTATCTGGGGCTTGCCATTTTAGCCGTCGTAGTTTTTATTACCACTTTAATGTTCGGTACAATTTGGTTAGGTATTGCCCTGGCTCTAATAATTGCTCTTTTTCTCTTACTGAAGAGAGCCTCTTTTAAAGTTCCTATCTTGCCATTAATAACGGTTTTTGTTGTTGCAATAGCCTTTTCTTTGTCTGTAAATTTTGTTTTTAATAATGTATTTGAGCAACGTCACCGAGACAGATTCAGTCTTTGGCTTCGGTTGGAAAAAGATCCCAATAAGCTCGAAGAAATTCGAAAAACCATAGGATATAATACGTACCAATCTGAAAAGGCTATCGAATCTGGTGGATTCTTTGGCAAAGGCTTTTTAGAAGGCACCAGAACAAAGGGCGATTTTGTGCCTGAACAGCATACAGATTATATTTTTAGTACTGTGGGTGAAGAGTGGGGGTTTCTGGGTACAACAATCGTTGTTATTCTCTTTACATTGCTGCTTTTACGACTTGTCTATCTGGCCGAAAGACAAAAAAACAGTTTCAGCCGAATGTATGGATACGGAGTAATATCTATACTGCTGATCCATTACTTTATCAATATTGGAATGGTCATTGGCGTACTCCCGACAATTGGTATTCCATTACCTTTCTTCAGTTACGGAGGATCCGGCCTTCTAGGGTTTACAATTCTTTTATTTATATTTCTGAAATTAGATGCGAACAGGTTAAATGAGTGGGGCTAGAATTTCCAATGCTTTTTATTTATACTACGTTCCAGGCGTGATTCGATATTTTCATCCATTTTACTAAAAAAATCTATCCCGCTTAGCTCCTCCAAATCATCTACGCTCACCAAAAAATTACTAAGTGATTCCTTTGTGTCCTTATGAGGAATTAGAAAAGCAAGAACTTTTATATCCCTCCCATCTTCTTTGACTACAATTTTATAATACCTTTTGGGGACTGCCACATCTTCTTCTCCAATCGTCGGAAGGTCTTTTTCCAGAATACCTCCAGTAATTATATACAGGTTTCCATATTGCTTACTCCAGCTCCTTATCTTCCTTTCCAATTCGTTCCATATCCCCGAATTAAAATCATTCTTTTGAGGTGCAATGTTGCTGGTATAAAAAGTTTCATTATAGGCATAAACTGAAAACCTTCTGTCTCCTGCCGGACAAAGATGCCCCCTGTCATATCCGGAGCCTTTATAATTTCTCCAATCAGCAGATTTAGTGCTTACTTTAGGGTCTTCAATATAATCAGGACGATCCCTGTCGTCATAGGTAAGATGACTTCGATTTAGAACGTAAGCTACCCATTCGGCCTGTTCATAACGTTCCTTATAAGAAAGAATATAATTACTGTGAACCACTATTTCTCCAGAAGTTGAAGCTGGTAATATTTTATCCGGCACTTCAGAAGTTAAAACATCATTAGTGGGGGCGGAATACAAATCGGGAGTATAAAAATTCTCAAACAGCCAAAAACCTACTATACAAAGGATCAACAAAGAAATATAAATATTTCTGTTGGTTCTTCGTGATCTGCTTTGCATCATAGATCAAATTTAGTTTAATTTCACTGAATATTATATTGCATAGATTGTAAGTTTGAAGCAATAAATCCGACAAAAATTACTTATTTTCCCTTTCAGGGAATTTATAAAATTTTAGAAAAATTAAATTTGAAATACTCACTATAAATATAATATGATGTTGACTTGGAAAAACATAATGAGCTTTACG
>NZ_JBATGR010000092.1:0-5169 GCF_049665975.1 Eudoraea sp. | reverse complement strand
ATGTAAATCACGGGCCACATCCTGATGTGTGGAATATATAATATCATCATTGGTTACCATTGCTCTGTCTTTAAGATACTTCATTATGCGCTCATCCATCTTCATAAATGCCAAAGTATCTATCGTTTCCAGCAATTCCGACATTCTGGTATGGTAACTATCCAAAATAAACTCTCTCCAGCTTTGGTATTTCACCATCCACTCATCCATTTTTTCTATTGGAATCATCAATAACTCTGTATCTGATTCGGCAATCGCTCTTATCTCACTTTTTCCGTTCCCGAGGCAACAGGAGAATGTCATGGCACAGGTATCGCCTTTCTCAATAAAATAAAGTAACAATTCATCACCGTCGTCATCTTCGCGAAGTATTTTTATTGCGCCACTAAAAATTAAAGGCATAACAGTTATGTCCTGGCCAATATCCAATAAACGCTCACCTTGTTTTATGAGTTTACATTTTCCAGTAGCTTCTATCTCATCTAACAATTCCGGTTCAAAAAGATAACCGTAATGACGCTCTAACAGTACTCTCATTTTTTAAGATTATTTGGATTAATACAGATTCTTATTAAATAGGTTATTAAATTATGGAATTAAAGTGACTTTAAAATTTCGATCTTCATCAGTTAAGTAGTCAAATCCGTCATGCAACTGCATTTGTTCTACGGCATAAGGGTAGAAGGTTATCGGCTCAATGCATATCATATTTGGGACCTCTGTCCACAACATAAAATGGCCAAAACCTTTAGTTTTTATGATCAGCTCTTTTTCATCTCTTAAAATAACACTTTGGCAATCAGCCACTTCCAGTGCCTTGCTCCCCGCTTTAACGACAGAATCTAATGAAATTGTCTGATCTTCTGCAATTACGACAGGATTGTCTGTATATAGTTTAAATGCAGGATGATACCCCAGCATAAAGGGCATATCTTTTTCGCCGGAAATCCTGAAGCTAATTTCGAGAGTTTTATCGGAGAGTTCAAAATTTTTGTAAAATTCAAAACTAAAGGGCCAGATAAGCAACTGGGCAATAGATTTATCGGGAAATTTGGAATTATTGATAACAGTACCGGCCTTATAAGATTTTACATATTGAGCCGTTGTTTCGGTACTCGAAAGAAGCTCGTAATCCAATTCTCGCAACAATCCGTGCTGATCCTGAATGGCATTCCCCTTTGGTACATGAACACGAAATCCGGCTTCAGCAGTAGGTCCGATTACAGGAAACATTTCAGTATCTGAATTGCGCCATCCCGGACTCCCTTTTTGATGAATATATTCAAAGTCGTTTAGCCTGTAACTTATTAATTCTCCTTCCTCTATTCTGGCTTTTGCTTTTCCTGAGCTAAGATTTACCATGTGCTATTGATTGATCAATCTATAAATAAGTACTGCCGTTCTCTTTGTCAGATCTTCAATAGTGTTCAAATTTACGGTCTCTTCAGGCGTGTGGGCTCCGCTTCCCATAGTGCCCAAACCATCAAGACAATCAACATATTCAGCTACAAAAGAAGTATCTGCAGCGCCCCTTTTACCCGGATCATAGCCAATTACCTCTCCCTGATCTAAATCAAGGCTTACCTGGTTTAGCTCTGCTAAGAGCCTGTTATTTCCTTCCGTGGGTACCATTGCCGGATAGCTATCGGTAAAACTTATTGTTGCCGATGTCTGAGGTAGATTATTAGCAACAATTTCCCTCATCTGATTCCTCGCCTCTTCCTTTTGTTCTTCAGAAATAAAACGCAAGCCTCCTTTTACCATGGCGGTTTGTGAGACCACATTACTTTTCCCGAAGACCTCCCCCTTGCCTGTAGAAGTATCATAGTCAACAAAAGTACCTCCCATTAATATCCCGGGGTTAAAAGTGAGGTATTGTGCACCTCGAACCTCTTCATAAAATGCATTTAATATTCTCGACATTTCAAATATTGCTCCGGCCCCGACCCGCTCATTAAAAATACCTGAGCTATGGGCTCGCTTTCCTTCAACCTCAAGCTCCCATCCGGATGACCCTCGCCTGGCTACTGTAGCATAATTAAACCCTGTAGAAGTCTCAAACCCGAGTGCAATATCGCTTCTTTTTGCCGCATCAATCAAATCTTTTCTACTTATTTCCAGGGGTTTTCCAGTGCTTTCCTCATCACCTGTAAATGCCACTATTATCCGGGCATCGTTCAGCAATCCATTAGCGTGCAAAGCCTTCAAGGCATATAGGACAATTACATCACCACCTTTCATATCATTACCACCGGGTGCATGCGCAATACTGTCATTGACTCTCGTGAATTCCTGAAAAGGACTATTTTCTTCAAATACGGTATCAAGATGGCCAATCAGTAAAAGTTTCTTGCCTTTTTTGCCTTCAGTTTCCGCAAACAGGTGACCGCCCCTGTTCATTTCCCGGGGCATCTCTATCCATTGCGTATTAAAATTGATGTTTTCAAAGGCATCCTTAAAAACCATTCCTACTTCCTTTATCCCTTTTGCATTTAAAGTACCGCTGTTAATATTGACAACCTTTTCCAAAAAATCTATAGCTTCAGGATTATTGACTTCAATAGTTTTAACCAATTTTCTTTCAACTTTTGAAAGTTTCTGGGCGGATAATTGAACACAAAAAAAGAAAAATAATAGTACGCTTGATAATCTTCTAAAATTCATATGTTGTTAAATTAAAATCATTCATCTAAAAAGCCTTGTTCTTTCATCCAGTCATTGTTATAAATTTTACCCACGTATCTGCTGCCATGATCGTGAAAAAGAACCACGACTACATCATCTTCATTAAATTTTTCCTTTAGCTGTAAAACGCCTTTAATTGCAGCACCTGCAGAATTACCAAGAAACATCCCTTCTTCTTTTGCCAGTCGCTGCGTATATACAGCCGCATCTTTATCTGTTACTTTGGTAAATCCATCTATGATATCAAAATTTACATTTTTTGGCAAAATATCTTCACCGATACCTTCAGTTATATAAGGGTATATCTCATTTTGATCAAATATGCCTGTTTCGTGATATTTTTTAAAAACTGAGCCATAAGTATCTACACCCCAAATTTTAATATTGGGATTTTTTGACTTTAAAAATGTACCCACTCCGGAAATTGTTCCTCCGGTACCCACGCCAACTACAAAATGGGTTACTTTACCATTAGTCTGCTCCCAGATCTCCGGCCCGGTAGTCAAAAAGTGGGCTTTCGTATTGGAAGGGTTATCATACTGGTTTACATACCATGAATTAGGAATCTCTTCTGATAGTCTTCTGGCGGTAGAATAATAACTTTGGGGATCTTCGGGGGCCACATCTGTTGGACATACATAAACTTCGCTACCCATTGCTCTAAGAATATCTACTTTTTCCTTGGATTGTTTATCGCTGATCACACAGATCATTTTATACCCTTTTACAACGGCAACAAGCGCTAACCCCATTCCTGTATTACCAGAAGTCCCTTCGATTATGGTTCCTCCCGGCTTTAATTTCCCTTCAGCTTCTGCATCTTCAACCATTTGAACGGCCATCCGGTCTTTTACAGAATTTCCGGGATTAAATGTTTCATATTTAGCCAAAACCAGGCATGGTAATTCTGCTGTTAATTTATTTATTTTAACCAATGGGGTATTTCCAATGGTTTCAAGGATATTTTTGGCGTATTTCATAGACAATGTAAAGATAGTATTTTCAAGAAGTAGATTTCGGCAATTCGTTTCAGGAATCGTTGAGGATTCATATAATTCTAAGTTAGTTCATAGATACAGCCGCCCGTTATATGAAAGTAATAAACTGTCTTTTTTATTCAAATTTAATAGCTTTTACCGGGGTGATCTTTGTAATAATATAAGACGGTATTAAAAGCATCAGGAGACATAGTATAAGTACGCCAAGATTTAAAATTAAAACTGTGGGGAAATCTATATGTACCGGAATATAGTCTATATAATACTCTTTGGGATTAGGAAATTTGAAAATCCGATATCTCCCCTGAAACCAGATAATCCCAAGTCCAATCAGGTTGCCCCAAAGCAAACCAATAGTTATCAGATAGGTAGCGTTATATAAAAACACTTTACGAATACTCCAATTTGCCGAACCCAGTGCCTTAAGAATTCCTATCATCTGTGTTCTTTCCAAAATTAACACCAAAAGAGCTGTGATCATATTTATCCCGCCAACTATGATCATAATGCCTATGATAAGTGCGATATTAAAATCAAACAAACCTATCCATTCAAAAATTTTGTAATACTTATTCTTTATATTTTGGGTATCCAGGTCACTAAGTGTTTTACCGTAAATTTCTTTTGTTTTAGTATCTATGTCTTCAAAGTTTAAGAGGAAAATTTCAAAATTACCTACCTGGTCTTCCCGCCATTTATTTACTCTTTGAATGTGGCGGATATCTGTAAAAACATACTTGGCATCAAACTCTTCAAATCCGCTATTATAGATTCCAACAATCTTAAATTTTCTTTGATTAGGCGTCTGGGATGGGTCCTCATCCTTTAAAAAAAATGTAAAAAATTCATCACCAACTTTCAATTGAAGCCTTCTCGCCATTAAAGACGACATTAACACTTCGGTATTCAGCTCGCCTTTAAAGTCCGGCAGTCGTCCCTCCTCTATATATTCACTAAATACTTCCCAGTTATAATCTTTCCCAACTCCTTTGGCAATAATTCCTTCAAAAGTATCCTCGGTCCTTATAATCCCAGCCTTACTGGCAACTGCCTGGATGTGTGAAATTCCATCCACAGATGCAAATTCCGGATAAAATTCCTGATTCACGGATACCGGAACCACGGAAACATCAGAAACATTATTATCGTAATTATAGATTTGGATATGGCCATTGAAAGCAGCAACCTTCTCCCTGATCTTATGTTTTAGGCCTACCCCTGTGGCAATAGCAATTAGCATCATTATGATCCCTAGTGCAATTGCGACAATGGCAATTTTTATTATTGGCGCGGATATACTAATTTTATGCTCCTTACCCTTAATAAGGCGTTTTGCTATAAAAAATTCTAAATTCAAATGATGGCTTTTTTATCCAGGTTCAAAAATACATTTTTATTGTGGCTTTTGATACTAACCGCTTGTGGAAACCTTGTAAAAAAAGATAAAGATTCAGCAGCTTTAGAATTACCAGATACTGATGTATTG
>NZ_JBATGR010000091.1:0-2058 GCF_049665975.1 Eudoraea sp. | reverse complement strand
ACCAATACCTGTTTGGTGAGGTATAAATAATTGCTAAAAGCCACCACCTTCTTTCTCTCTTGTGTAACAGCCAGGCCGTGTGCCACAAGGTCTACGTTGCCATTTTTTAGCTCATCCAACATCTCATCGAGATTCCGGGACACTTTTAATTCCAATTCCAGGTTCAATTTTTTGGAAAGTCGCTTGAGTAATTCATATTCATAGCCCATGGTTTGACCGCGATATAAAAAGTAACTTGTGGCGCTATATGCAATAAGGACTTTTAATTTTCCATCAGCCACAATTTCCTCAAAATCCCTGGATACCACAGTCTCTTTATGGTCCGATTTTTTTACCTGGCAGGTGCTCAGACAAAGGCAACAGATAATTAGAATTCCTATTCGTTTGGTCATAACGCTTTACCCCTGTAATGTTTAAATATATAAAAGAATTTATTTATAGTACGGTTAGATACATTATCTGCTAAACAAGATATTCCCGATTTAAGCAAATAAATTAACTTTCCCTTCCTCTTTGGTAAGGGGGCAGTGTCATTACAAAACCCCGGATTAAGCAACCAAGAGAGTTTATTCTTTGCACTTTGATCATTAGCCGGCAACTCCGTCCCCGTCAATATCCTTATTGAGATGAGTCTCAAGTGCTTCCAGAGTTTTTCTAAGGAGTGCCTTTGTGTTCTCAAGTTCGGTCTCTAAAATCGCCACCCGGTCTTCAACACTGTCTGCTTGTGCCTGTTGTTTATCCAGTTCTTCCTGTTGCAGTAAATCCCAAAATATTCCCATGCTGATTGCTTTTACGTATATAACTGATTTTTAGGGTTCCTCTTTGTTGGAATCCTTTTTATTGTTTTTTTTCATTTTTTGATAACCCATAAGTAAACGCACCCCCAGTCTTGCGAATAGGATTATTGCAATTACCATCACTACATCAATTCCATTCATAACATGGGTTTAAAATACTCTACTTCTTTTACTTAAACCTGGGTTTTAGTATATGAAAATTAAACCTTAATAAAATATTCACTCCCCGATTGCTAAATTTTGCGAGACCTACCAAGCCTTTTAATGTAGGGAAATTCCTTGACTTTTTTAAAGGGTATTAAATCATTCTTTCTTATCCTCTTCAGGTGGAGGGGGCATCACAAATACTTCTGGCTGCGGATCCAAAGGTTTAAGCTCTTTTCCCTGTAAAGCCGGATGATCCGCTGGCACAAAAGTGGCCCGGAATACACTAAATGTTCCATTCATCGCATTTCTCGGATCTCCATTTGGTTTGTGAATGTTACCGCGATAGGGGGTCAAATATTCCCAAACCACTTCTCTGTCTGGTGTAACTTCAAAAAAACGGCCTTTAGGGCCCTCGTTAATGAACGTATTACCGTTTTCCATACGATGCGCTCCTGAAATAAAACTCCCGTAAAAGGAGATGGTATCCTTGGCCACATAACTCCATACAGCTTCCTCCGGAGCAAAACGATTATTGACCATCATTTCATAAGCACCATCTTGCATTAAAACGGGGTTAATTTCGTAAATAGCAGAATAATTCAGACTATCGGGCCCCATTGGAATATCATTGTTATAAAGGGTAAGGTTCCCTGCCCCGGGTTTCCCTTTTTCTATCCAGCGAATATCGTGCTGGTAATAAAGCTTCCGGTCTGTGGAATCGCCCTGCATATAATTTTCAGGATTACCCCATCGGTACAATAAATCTCCGCCTTTACCACTTTTTCCACCTTGGTGACTGGCCGCTTCTTCGGTTGTAACACTGTGGTCAATGATAAAGACTTCACTCAATTCAGGAGAGCTGAAGGCAATCTGATCCAAATCAGCATTGTAATTTATTGCGTTAAAATGATAAATATCTGAATGTGGATTATCAAGGGTAAGGTTTCTTCCTCCCCGTCCCATGGCTTTTAAAATGTCCAGGCTGTCCCGGGTTATACGGTCAGGAATGGAATCACCGAGATTAAAATTGAATAATTCCGGATGTTCTTGTGGGTTTCCATAATTGGGCTTTGCTTCATCATATTCCTGAATCAAATGGTCTTCCACACGCCAT
>NZ_JBATGR010000090.1:0-3853 GCF_049665975.1 Eudoraea sp. | reverse complement strand
ACCTCCTGAATTCACGCTGCATAAGGCGGCATCAGGAGATAAATTAAAGGATATTTTAAACAATAATAGCCTTGTTAGCAAATTAGAGCGATATGAGTTAAGCCCTAAGGAATTTTCTACACTATCTATCAACGAAAACGAATTGAATATGTGGATGGTGAAACCAAAAGATTTTGATCCTTCCAAAAAATATCCCTTGTTAATGTTTCAATACAGCGGGCCGGGATCTCAGGAAGTCGCTAATACATGGTTGGAACCAAATGACTATTGGCATCAGATTCTGGCTTCACAAGGGTATATTGTTGCTTGTGTGGATGGCAGGGGTACCGGTTTAAAGGGACGTGATTTTAAGAAAGTAACTTATTTAAATTTAGTAAAATATGAAACTGAGGATCAAATTGCTGCAGCTAAAAAACTAAGTGAATACCCTTTTATAGACGCGGATAGAACCGGGATATGGGGTTGGAGTTTTGGCGGGCACATGTCTACAAACTGCCTCCTGAAAGGCAGCGATACTTTTGAAATGGCCATAGCAGTTGCACCTGTCACCAGTTGGCGTTTTTATGACACTATCTATACGGAACGATTCATGAGAACTCCAGCGGAAAATCCCGGAGGTTACGATGAGAATTCACCTTTTAATTATCCCCAGCTATTAGAGGGAGATTATTTATTGGTGCACGGTTCCGGAGATGATAATGTACATGTGCAAAACAGCATGCGAATGATAGAAGCCTTGGTACAGGCAAACAAACAATTTGACTGGGCAATTTATCCCGACAAAAACCATAGTATTAAAGGGGGTAATACCAAATTACATTTATATACTAAAATGACTAATTTTATAATGAACAATCTATAACAAACCAAAACAAACCATGGCTACAACAACAAAACCAGCACACCAGAAAGAACTCTTCGGACACCCTACAGGGCTCTATATTCTGTTTATGACTGAAATGTGGGAGCGTTTCTCCTACTATGGAATGAGAGGTATACTGGTATTGTATCTGACAGCGCAAACCAGGGGAGATAACCCCGGATTGGGCTGGTTAGACGGAGAGGCTTTGTCTTTGTATGGCTGGTATACAATGCTGGTCTATGTGGCTTCTATCCCGGGGGGCATCATAGCAGATAAGATAATAGGGCAAAAAAGAGCCGTCATGATAGGTGGCTTTTTATTAGTGGCGGGTCATGGTATTTTATCTATAGAACTCATGTGGGCCTTTTATTCAGGCTTAGGACTCATAATCGCCGGAGTAGGGATGCTTAAACCCAATATATCTACCCTGGTTGGAGGCTTGTACAAACAAGGTGACGAACGACGTGATAAAGGATTTTCAATATTTTATATTGGTATAAATACCGGAGC
The DNA here is from genome assembly GCF_049665975.1 of Eudoraea sp. Lineage (GTDB taxonomy): Bacteria > Bacteroidota > Bacteroidia > Flavobacteriales > Flavobacteriaceae > Eudoraea. The sequence goes on along the minus strand of NZ_JBATGR010000090.1, from coordinate 2,481 downwards.
CGCCTTGGCCGCCCTGGTAGTGGCCTGGGTAGCGGACACCTGGGGATGGCATGCCGGTTTTGGTTTGGCGGCTATTGGTATGGTTTTGGGCCAGGTTATTTACCTTTCAGGACAAAAATATCTGGTAACTGTAGGAAATAAACCAAAGGAGATAGTGGCAGATATCGACAACGTGTCTATAAAAGATATTTTTACGAAACAATTCAGTACCAAGATCCCTTTGTTGGTGACTTTTCTCCTTGCCGTTTCTTCAAGTATTGTAGCTTGGTACTACATAGAAAATCAGAAGGTTGCCTATATTGTTTTCTTTTTATTTCTGTCTATGGTTGTAGGTATGATGGTAACCATTTATGGAGACTTGCGTTCACAAATAGAGAAGGACCGTTACCTGGTCTTGTTACTTTCTTTTATCATAGTAATTGTCTTTTGGGGGGCATTTGAACAGGCAGGTGGGCTCATGAATTTGTATGCAGAGAACAGGACGGACCGGTTCTTATTTGGTTATGAAATTCCTGCAGCTGCTTTTCAGTTTTTCAATCCTTTCTATATCATGATATTCGCTGTTCCCGTTGCTAATTTCTGGATGTGGTGGAAGCATAGGGGGAAAGAAGCTTCCTCACTTTTTAAAATGGCAAATGGAGTTATCATCATGGGCTTAGGATTTGTTTTTATGGTCTTTGCTTCTATGCAATATGAAACCCTTGGCAAATCGGCATTGTATTGGTTAGCACTGGCGTATCTTTTCCACACCATAGGTGAATTATGTGCCTCACCGGTTGCGCTCTCTTTTATAACCAAACTGGCTCCGATACGTTATGGTGCCCTGATGATGGGGGTTTATTTTGCTGCTACCGGGTTGGGGAATAAGGTAGCCGGATTAATTGGAGAATCAGCCTCAGAGGCTGGCGAGCTCAATATTTTTGCAGGGATAACAATCTTTTGTGTAATCTTCGGCTTGTTGGTGATTGCTGTCCTGAAGCCCTTAAAAAGATTAACTCACGGAGCTGAAGAGGATGAACGAGCCATAACAGATTAAGGCGCTGTTTTTACAGTGATAGGTCATATATACCATTAACAAACCAAACTATAGCCAATGAATACTGATATCGAAAATCTGTTTAAGGATAAAGTCTTAGGACATCCTGCAGGCCTATTTGTCTTGTTTTTTACTGAAATGTGGGAACGCTTTTCATTTTATGGAATGCGTATTCTTTTGATCCTCTTCCTTACTGCCCCATTTGTCAGTGATAATCCGGGATGGGATTGGCCAAGAGAACATGCCCTGGCACTTATAGGCACCTATGCTTCGTTACTTTATTTAACTCCTATTATTGGAGGCTATATTGCAGATAAATTTACGGGATATCGTATAGCTGTTGTAATAGGTTGCGCTATTATGACTTTGGGTCATGCTTTTATGGCAGTAGAAACTACCACTACTTTCTATCTGGGTCTAGCCTTTTTGGTTATAGGAACCGGGTTTTTTAAACCTAATATTACTTCGATTATTTCGGAAATGTATAAAGGCAAAGAATCCAAAAAAGATGGAGCATACACTATATTTTATATGGGTGTAAATGCCGGGGCATTTTTCGGAATGATGCTATGCGGGTATTTGGCTGAGAATTTTGGATGGTCCTGGGGATTTGGACTGGCAGGTATTTTTATGTTTTTCGGAATGATGCAATTTTTATTAGCTAAAAATCTATTTGGCAGTGTAGGTGGTAAACCAGGCAAAGTTCATAAGATAGAATTGACTCAAAACATAAATGAAGAGTCTCCTGAAATTATTGAGGAAGAAAAGGCAGTGGAAAAATTAAATCCGTTTACCATATTGGATTATGTCCTTATAGTCCTGTCAGCTGTAGGAGGATTGCTCTATCTCTTTAATGATCCAATTGAGAAGATAAGTGGGGATAGTTTATTGCCTTTCGAGATTGTATTGCCTTTCGAGATTGGGGAATTATCAGGTTCAAATTTTGTAGTACTCTTTGCACTAGTTTTGTTCCTTATTCTTCTTGTCTCAAGGATTTCAAGATATATTCCTTTGGTAAGAGACCGGATTATTGCAGTGGTTTTCTTTGGAATTTTTACTGTAATTTTCTTTGCAGCCTTTGAACAGGCGTTAGGATCTATGACCCTCTTTGCAAGAGATTATACCAATAGAAATTTGGTGGGCTCTTCGGCAATGGTCTTCAAAGTGGTGGATGCACTACTTACAACCGTACCTCTCATAATTATTACATGGGTTTTATATCTGTTGTTTAAAAAGACTTATTCAAGAATATGGTTGTCTAATATCGTACTTGCATTGGCATTTGTAGGGATATGGGTTTTGGTTCTTTATAGATTGTTTGATAAATTTTCTCAAGAGGGAAATCAGATAGATGCATCCTGGTTTGGAATTTTAAACTCCTTTTTTATAATTACCCTGGCTCCTATGTTTTCGCGATGGTGGGAAAGCAAGTACAATCCGAGTGC
>NZ_JBATGR010000089.1:0-5576 GCF_049665975.1 Eudoraea sp. | reverse complement strand
TTTTCAGTATAGGCGAAAAATTTATGAGCAATGCCTGCTTCCCGCATAACATAATCACTATACCCATCCCCTATTACCTGTACTTCACCTTCAAGATCTAACTGCTTTAAACATTCAATTTTACCATTATGCGTGGCCAGGACATTCTTTTCGTCAAAACCTATAATTTTTCCCTCCTCGTCAAATTTAAACGTATTGGCATATACCCTTTCAGATGGAATATTATATTCCTTAACGATAGGGTCTATAAACTCCTTAAATCCACACGAAATCACATAAATATCATCAGAATACTTTTCAAAAAACTCCTTGTTGGCGGCTATTGATTTTGAAATCTTTTGCCGTAACTCATCAACAAGAGGATCTAAATGATTCTTGTTTGCATTGAGGAGTTTAATTCGTCTTTCCAGGGATTCTGTAAAGGAAATATCCCCGTCAATTCCAAGATTGGTTATTTCCTGTATTTCATGAATGACCTCATCACGATTAGACTTGCCTTGCAAAGTCATTTCCGCCAGTACATCCAGGGCTTCAACTCTGGTTAATGTACTATCAAAATCAAAAACATACTTTCTACCCACTTCAATCATTTGTTTAAATTTCCGCTTCGGTCCACATCATAATTTCACGGGTGACGATAAAAATTCCAACACCCGGACCAAGAACTAAGCTGCAAAAGTAAAAATTAATTCACACCAATGATGACACGCAAGGAAATTAAACAAAATGAATTTAAATTGGAATAAAACCACCAAATCTATTATATCCTTTTGGGTGTGGTTTTAGTTATTGATTTTTACCAGATATTCCTTTTAAAAAGTCAATCTCATCTTCGGAATAAGGTGTGCCATCTTGTCTCAGAATATCGTGATGCCAGATTTTTGGTTCAGAAGTAAATGTAGAATCCCAGCTTTTCCACGGATAAATAGTATTGGTTTTACCCGATACAAATCCCCAGTTAATGGCAGCAATTTTATCTTTCTTTAGGATTGGCAATACTTTTTGAAAGGTATTCCCAGAGCCTCTTGCAAGATATTCGGTACAAAATAAGGGTCTATTATATTTTTGTAGTTCAGATATTTTTTTCTTTACATTTTCTATTTCCCCGTCATACGCATGAAATGAAATAACATCGGAATTCAAAAGCATATAACTATCTAAAGCTGGTAAACTATCCGGAGTGCCCCAATGTGCAATATTTCCTTTCCATATACCAGTAGTCAAAGGCTGACTGGGGTTTATTTCTCTTGACCATCCCATTACTTTTTTTAAAAGTATGAGTGAAAACTCATGTTTATTATTTAATTCAAGCTCACGTCTTCCGGGCTGACCAGCAATATTATCGGGTTCATTATAGACATCCCAAACCAGGACTCTGTCATCATTGGCAAAATGCCCCACTACTCCTTTAATGTAAGACTCTAATTCATTATGCCGGGTTGTATCTCCAAGAATTTCTGTACCTGGCGACTGTACCCATCCCGAATTGTGTACATGTGGAACAGGTTCTGGCTGAGCTCCGAGTTTAGGAATTGGGTGCCACACATCATCCAGTAGCACAAACATGGTCTTAATCTTATGCTTTTGAGCCAATTCTAAATAGCTATCGAGCCGATTTATAAAGCCTATAGAATCTTGTTTCCATAGCAAATTATGAAGATATACCCGGTGTAGATTCATTCCCAAATCTTCAGACCATTTTAATTCCCTTTCAATGGTCTCCGGATCGAAGGTATCTTCCTGCCAGAACTCGAGTTGATTTATGGATGAGCTCGGATTATAATTAGCTCCAATATACCAAGGTTGTTTATCATACCAATCCCAGGCTTTTTCAGTTGACCATCGTTGGCTCGTCTTCTCAAGAAGTTGCTTTGCTTTTTTATTTACCTTCTTCTCACCACAGGCAAGTGAAAGCAGCAACAACATACAAACCCATAAGTTTTTCATAGAACAGATATTTAGTAATTATAGATTATACCTGTAAGAATAGCTATTCCAAAACTCAATAGGGTCCCTATTAATATATATTCCGTTAATTTTCTGTTGTTGCTTTCTTTCAAATCGTTAAATCGAAATACAGATTTAGCGGTAATAAGCAACCCAATAGCTTCCCATCTCCCCATAATAATAAAAATAAGAACAAATAAGCGCTCAATAATACCAATGTATTTTCCGGCATTAGGAAGTGATTTATGATCCAAATTAATCTGATTAGACATCCCTTCCAAAAGTATCCTCATAATAATAGCTGCAGGATAAGTCACAAAAACGATAGCGGTTAAAAGTGGCCAATCTATTTGCTGTATTAAAGCGATAGTATGCTCCAAAAGATTACTGTAATAGGCGCATATATACAGTATTACTATATGCAGAAATTGATCTATAAAAAAAGGAATACTCTTATTTTTAAATAAAGGTGTCACATATATTTTAAGTAAGTCAATAACATAATGAGAGATGGCAATGACCAGGGCTGTTTTCCAATATTCTATATTCCATAACAATAAGATAACAAGCAAAAAATGGATTAGGATATGGAGATACAGAAAACCGGAAGCCGCCTTCTTAGACTCTTTCTGAATAACCCATCGTTTTGGTTGTAAAAGAAAATCACCAATTATGTGAGCCAGAAAAAGTTTGGTAAAAAGTATCATGAACGGGGATTTTTATAGTTTTTATCGTAATAATTTAATAATTCTTTGACTAAATCTAGTCGTGCTCTTTTATACCTCTGACTTACAGCTGATTGTTGTATTTGAAATTGCTCAGCTACCTCCTTTTGAGAAGCTCGCGGATTTACCAGGGCCATTAAAATAATCTCTGCGGAAACAACACTCCAGGAATCCATAAAGTCTAACCCTAATTTCAGCATTAAATTCAGTGTATCGTCTAATTCTGGATCGCCCGTTGCAATAGCCAAGTTTATTTTTCTTTCTTTTAGCAGACTTAAGGTTCTGCCAGACCTTTGATAGGCAGAACCATTTGATTCACTTACACCAGCACCCCTAAAATCTTCATCGCCCAATCCAATTCCTATTCGTACATCCAGGTTCTTAGTGGTTTTAATTAAAGCTTTTATTTGAATTGCCATTTCCAATGCTTTTTCAGCTGCGATCCGTATTTGAAATTCATCCCCCCTATATATTTCCCATACTTCTGGCGTATCACCTAGTTTCAAAAAAAAGTTCTTCAAAACTGGTAACCAGTCGACGGTTTTATAACCTGCCGAATTAATAATATCTCCGGTTAAAACTGCAATCATCCTTTATAAGCTTAAATGCTAATATACATATATATTAATTAATATGCTAATATTTTTAAATATAAGTTATATTACTAATATATGACCTGCTTTCCCAAAGCAATCTTTATTGAGTCAGAACCACCTTCTTACTTTTATAAAATAGTGCTTGTATTCTTTTCCAAACAAACTGGCAAGAGTCGATTCTTCCGGTTGAATCTGAAAAGCATTCATATATGAAACAAAACCTGCAGCCAAAAGAACATTGAAAGCATTGCCTAGCCAGAGCGCCCAAGCTAATAATATTAACAGCAAGCCCAAATACATTGGATTACGTGAGTACTTATAAACACCATTTGAGACCAAAGAAGAGGCCTTCGCAAGGTTTTTAGGGTCTGCTGTAGTCTTAGCCAAGTAAAACTGAAGTAATGCGACGCTGCTTATCACCACTGCCAATACAAGCAATGTCTTAATTAGAATACTTCTTCCAAAAAAATCAAAATCTCCTACCGGCAAAAATTCAGCTAACAGGTACATTAGGCTTCCAAATATTAAAAAAACGATAACAGGCGGTAGTTTAAGCTTCATAGTAGAAAAATAGCAGGAAATAAAATTACTACTTTTGACAATGTCAACAATTTTATTTTGTGAATTCCTCTGAATTATGGATCTCGTTTTCGCCACACACAATGAAAATAAATTAAAAGAAGTAAGATTACTGCTTCCCAAAGATATCCGACTTATCTCCTTGGAGGAAATTGGCTGTCATGAAGAAATACCGGAAACCGAAACAACACTGAAAGCCAATGCTCAATTAAAAGCGGATTATATTACCCAGCACTATGGTATTTCATGTTTTGCAGATGATACAGGACTCATAATAGATGCATTGAACGGAGCTCCGGGAGTTCATTCTGCAAGGTTTGCCGGTGAAGAGAAGGATTCAAAAAAAAATATTGAAAAAGTTTTATTTCAGTTGAAGAACACCACTTCTCGCACAGCCAGATTTAAAACTACAATAGCCTTAAATCTGAATAAAGAAAGAATCCTATTCGAAGGTGCTGTTGAAGGTACAATAACTAAGGAGAAAAAGGGTGCTGAAGGTTTTGGATACGATCCAATCTTTATCCCAATAGGCTATGACCAAACCTTTGCTCAATTGCCTATTGAAATAAAAAATCAAATAAGCCATAGAGGAAAGGCTCTTCAAAAGCTTATTGCCTACCTTACTAAAGATAGAATATATTAAGCTTAGTCACCATATAAATAAATAAGAGTATCTTTGCCGCTTAAATTGACGCCGCTGGTATAGCATGTGTTGCCTTGAGTCTAATAAGTTATAAGGATAATCGCTCTGTGCAACATACATATTTGCGATTAGGTAAATTATAACATATTATGACAAAATTTGAAGCATTGGGGCTCAATAGCGCCCTACTGAATGCTGTAACCGATTTAGGATTTGAAACTCCATCGGAAGTACAGGAAAAATCCATCCCCCTTTTATTAGAAGATGAAATAGATTTAGTGGCTCTGGCCCAAACCGGAACAGGTAAAACTGCTGCATTTGGTTTTCCTTTAATTCAAAAAATTGACAGTCAAAGCAGGACTACACAAGGATTAATACTTTCACCAACCCGAGAACTTTGTTTGCAAATCACCAAAGAAATACAATTGTATTCAAAATACGTAAAAGGGTTGAATACCGTTGCTATTTATGGCGGTGCAAGTATAACTGATCAGGCAAGGCAAATAAAACGAGGTGCACAAATCGTTGTAGCTACCCCGGGTAGGATGAAGGATATGATTGGCCGTGGAATCATAGATATTTCCAAACTTGACTATTGCATTCTTGATGAGGCAGATGAGATGTTAAATATGGGGTTCTATGAAGATATTAAGGATATTCTTTCCAATACACCCAAAGACAAATCTACATGGCTTTTTTCAGCTACTATGCCAAGGGAAGTAGCTACAATAGCTAAAAAGTTTATGCACAACCCAAAGGAAATTACCGTAGGGACCAAAAATTCTGGTGTGGATACTGTACAGCATGAATATTATGTTGTGGGTGGTAGAGACAGGTATTCTGCATTAAAACGCCTTTCAGATTCTAATCCGGGTATTTTTTCTGTGGTTTTCTGCCGAACTAAACGCGATACACAACGAGTGGCTGAAAAGTTAATTGAAGACGGATATAACGCCGGAGCACTGCATGGCGATTTAAGCCAAAATCAGCGCGACCTGGTAATGAATTCTTTCCGTAAAAAACAAATTCAAATGTTAGTGGCCACAGATGTTGCGGCCCGTGGAATAGATGTAGACGATATCACCC
>NZ_JBATGR010000088.1:0-21567 GCF_049665975.1 Eudoraea sp. | reverse complement strand
GGCGTGCCCTGGGATACAGAGTTACGAATTGTCACTGCCAAAGGTAAAGAATTATGGGTCAGGGCAAAAGGAGAAGTAGAGATAGTAGATAACACAGTAGTTCGCTTGTATGGTACTTTCCAGGATATTGATGAAAAAAAGAGAGTAGAATTAAAATACGAGGAAGTCTCGGACAGATTATTAATTGCCACAAAAGTATCCTCCATAGGAATCTGGGATTACGATATGGTTGAAAACACACTGGTATGGGATGATAATATGTATACACTATACGGTGTTAAAAAAGAAGATTTCAGTGGTGTTTATGAGGCATGGGAATCTTCTGTCCATCCTGAAGATATACAGTTTGCTCAGGAAGAATTAGAACTAGCAATAAAGGGTGAAATAGAATTTAATACCGAATTCAGAGTGGTATGGCCAAATGGTGAAGTCAGATATATTAAAGCAATAGGTCATGTTATCAGAGATTCTAAAGGATATGCTGCCAAAATGATTGGTGCCAATTGGGATTTCTCAGAGGATAAAAAGGCTGAAAAAAAATTAAAAGATCTTCTAGATATTACGAGCGAGCAAAATAACAGTCTAATGAACTTTGCTCATATTGTTTCCCATAACCTAAGGTCTCATTCCAGCAATTTATCGATGCTCACGGGATTTCTCAATCAGGAAGAAGAGACTGATGAAAAGGATCGGCTGACAAAAATGTTGTGCGAAGCTTCTGAAAGTTTAGATGAAACCGTGCAGCATTTAACAGAGGTGGTTCAGGTTAAAACGGATGCCATTGATAAAATGCGTCCTGTAAATTTATATGAAACCATAGTAGGTGTTAAGAAAAACCTTGCTGTCCTCTTAAAAGAAAAAGATACCACTTGTAAAATAGACGTAAGTAAAAATCTTAACATCAATGCTATTCCGGCTTATATAGACAGCATTCTTTTGAATTTGTTTACGAACAGCTTAAAATATAGTTCCCCAAAAAGATCTCTTATCATCAAAATAAGTGCCACAAGAAAAGGCCCATATATCAAAGTTAATTTTTGCGACAACGGACTGGGAATAGATCTGAAAAGGCATGGAAATGCAATTTTTGGTATGTACAAGACATTCCATAAGCATAAGGATGCAAAAGGAATAGGCCTATTTATTACTAAAAATCAAATTGAATCTATGAATGGCAAAATTGAAGTGGATAGCCAGGTTGATAAGGGTACTAGTTTCCGCTTGTATTTTGAAGCTATTAAAGTATAATCTGCTCAACAATGAAGAAATTCGAAAATGTCTGCATTATTGATGATGATCCTATATTAATTTATGGGATTAAACGCCTGATGAAGGAAGTTAATTTTGGTGATGACATTCTCGTTTATAATAATGGGAAGGATGCCATAAATGGCCTTAGATTAAATTTAGAAGAAGGAAAGAAATTACCGTCGATTATCTTTTTGGATTTAAACATGCCCATTATGAATGGATGGGATTTTCTGGAAGATTTTTGCAAAATAGGTGAATCAGAATTAAAAAATACTACTATTTATATCATAAGTTCTTCCGTTGATCCAAGAGATTTGATTCGTATTAAAGGGTGTCCCATTGTAAAAAATTATATTCTTAAACCTGTAACAGCCAAAGATCTTGCTGCTATACAGAAAGAAGAAGTAGCATAAATTTTAAAAATCAGCGGATTCCGGGTGAATAATCTTCCGGAGCATTTTGTGGTAAATTCATAGTTTCAAAACCTCCGGTATCATTATAAATGGTCCATTCACTAAATGTAAAGACAGAATTTCCGGTCACAATATTTATCTTCCTTTCGGCTTTTCCATCCTCAAATTCATGATCTGTACCGGAACCATCTTCTCCTATGAGTCCAAAGATATCAATTACAGTTCCAAAGGGATCTATCAGCACTAAATTGTCGTCGCCATTAGAATCTGCAGGGCTATTGCTACCCAATTCAAAATCGGGAGGGTAGCCGTATACTGCCTGAAATTCTGTTGCATTTGGTGAGAAAACCAGAGTGCTATTTGAATCAATTAGTATCCCTGATAGATCTATTTCTGATCCTGAAGTAACATTTGCGTTAGTGTACCTTAATAAAAACCACCCATCTAATTGAATCTGCTGGTTACCTGCGTTGTAAAGTTCAATAAATCGGGCTTCAGAATTATTATTGGGATCAGCTATCTCAGATATAAATATTTGGTCAGATGTCAAAAATATTTCTGTATCTGTACAAAGTTCATTTTTCATCTCCATATCATTTAAGTTGCGAATGATTAATTGATAATCATTTTTTTCTCTATAAAGAACAGCAGTTACAGATCCATTCCCCGAAGGTAATATTGTATCCCGAAAATCAGAATATCCACTATTTAGTAATTCAATCAAACCACCATTACAATCGGAAAGATTCCTTATGGTTTCCTCCTGCGGAAGAGCAAAAGTCAAGTTTTGTTCATCTGCTATAACTTCCAGACTTTCTATTCGAACTAAAGTGCTTACAAAATCTTCTCTAAATTCAGATATAGATATAATTTTAGGAACTAAATTACTAATAGGATCACATGAAAGTAACAGATGGTCTTCCACCGCTAAGGCTGGAAGCCTTCCTACACTTAAATTTCCAAAAGATGTGAATACTCCACCTAACTTATAAACACCTTTACTCTTCCCTAAATATAAGCCCTTCAGCTTAATATAAACCTTGCTGCCCAATTCATAAAACAAATAAGAATCCCTGAGATCTATTTCTATTTGAAAGCCAGCCGTAGGGTTTATCGGATTATCCTGTATATGAAGTGTACTAAAAAAATTTCCGGCCTGATCTGAGGATACAATATAACCTTCAATAACTAAATCTTGCTGTATTTGAATAACTTCTCCATCAAATAAATTTTTGACCTCAATAAAAGTGCGATTTGCAATTAATTGATCATTACAAGGAGTTTCCGGGTTCTTAAAATCAGAATCTTTTACACAGCTAAAAATAAAAAACAAACAATAATATTTAAGCAAAAAAGCTGGTGTCAATTTCTTTATTCTTTTCATCCTAATAGCTATTCATATCATATTAGTTGACTCTGTTTAATTTTAGAAGCTTATGGCAAGGTTCAAAAAATAAGTTCTTCCGTATCCAAACCAATATTTCGGACCAAATGACGGTGAGCCACTTAAATTGTCCTTAACGAATTGACCGTAGTTTCCATTCCTGTTTTGTTCATAACCTCCGGTTCTAAAATCAGTGTCAAATACATTATTTATACTTACAAATACGCTTAGGTATTTACCATTTAGTAGCCAGGATTTACCTCCAACCAGATTTAGGAGATAAATATCATCCATGGGATTTTGTTTTAAGATTCTAGCTACATTAGCCGGAGTGGCATTATCAAATGGTTGAGCCGTATCGGGATTCAAATAAAAACTCTGGGTTCTTCTTATAGTTGAAATACTAGTATAATTATCCGAGAGATAGTTAATTTTTGCACTTATCCACCAATACTTAGGATCCCTGTAATCAACTCCCAACGAAAGTGCTGTCTGAGGTCCTGTTGGTAGTTTATAGTTTTTAATTTCTGCTATTCCTAAATCTTTTGTGCCTTCAATACTTATAATATCTTCTGAATTTTCAGAGGTATCAAAATTTATTGCCAGATTGGGATCACTTGCAAAAATAAATTTACCTAAAGCAAAGGCAGCAGATAAATTTACAGAAGATGAAAGCTGATAGGATAAACCCAACTCAATTCCCATATTAAGCTTGTCAAGATTAGTAATTACTTCTTGGACAAAATCTGAGCCTACTCCGGCATTAACAAAGAAAAAATTAATATCAGTAAGTTTTTGAAAACGGGTATAAAAACAAGTTAATCTTCCTATTATGTTTGGAAACCTGGTAAAGTAGTTAATATCTACACTCGTGATTTTTTCATTATTTAAATTGGGAACAATTGCATTGTTCTCCCTTGGGTTTATAAAGGTATTTACCACCAGCGGGGCTCTATTTAAGAGCATTCCATTAGTGCTAATCCATTGTCTCCCATTTAATTTATACGTAAATCCGCCTTTAATCGCATAATTACTAAATTGTACAGGGTTACTTTTGCCCATAGAATTTTCGGGGAAGCGTTCATTTAAAAAATTTCCGGTCCTCTGATATGTCGAATAGGTATAGTTGGCAGCTATAAAGGAATTACATTTACTTTTAACGATACTCATCTGCGCAAAAGCATCGAATTCTTGATAATTGAAAGTATAATTATAATTAAAGATATCTCCTTTCCCCTTTTCCAATTGACCATTTACATTATTTCGAGTATTTGAAAAAGGATCTATATCTGCATGATAATCTGCACCTAAGAGGTCATTAATTTTAGCAAAATTATTGGAATTAGTATTTCTAAAAGACAAATTCATGTCTATAGAAATCACCTCATTAGGCTTAATATTAAAGTTAGTATTTAGCGTTAATTGTTCGTCTTTAATGGTATCGTCGTATAAAACATATGTGGCCATCCCATTAGCTGAGTTTATTGAATTTGCTCTATAAAGGTTTTCCCAGTCTAATTGGGGTTTTAACAAAAAAGCTTTTTTAGCCAGATCCGCATTTAAAAAATTGGCGCCAATTGGACTGTTAATATAAAAACTGGGTAAATATCTATAATAGGTGGGTTCCGGATTAGGAGCATTAAAATATCCTATCCTGCTTTTTGAAAAGTTGCCAAATTGGTAGGACAATCCCGTATTAATAACAAGTTTTCCATATTTGCCAAAATAGTTAAGCATAATAATGGGCTCCATAATTTTCCGTTCTCTGGAATTGCGATAGTTTCCGTTTTGAAATCCCCAATAAGGATTGTACCTATTACCGGCTAATTGATATACTTCCTCAGTTATAGCTGAGGAACTGCCACGGCGATTGGAAGAAAGAATTCCCGTAAAAAGTAAATTATTATTAGTATTGAATTGATACTCTAGTGCAGCATATATAGAAAAGGCATCATATAGTGTTCCGTTTATAAAACCTTCCTTGGCCCATCTTCGGGAGGCTGCAAGAGAATAGGCAAAATTGCTTTTATTCCTTTTGGAGGTATAACTTGCCATAATACGACCCGAATAAGTACGGTTAGAAAAAGAACCAGAGAATCTGAATCCCGGGCGAAGTCCTGATGGTCTTGTGTCTATATTAGTTACCCCAAGAAGGCCTCCAAACCGATAGGGAGAAGCCTGTAATCCTAAATAAAAATCCTGGTTCCTCAGCACATCATTAAGTCCACCCCAATTATTCCATTGCGGCCTCCCATCACGCAGTTTATTCATTAGTACTCCATTGATTAATACATTACCATTCCGGGAGTCGTAGCCCCTCACTTTGAAAAATACCTGCCCAAAATCAAAGGCAGCGCGGTTTAAAAAAATATCCCTCGTAGCTGTTAACATCCCCAAACTACCTCCCTCCAATTCCCCATCACTAATTTGACTATCATTCAGAGTTATTAAAATATCATTTTGATCTATTGAAATATCTTTTTCTATTAATATTCGTCCTAACTTCAATTCGTTTATAGAAATATCTATAGGAAGCCTTTTTACTCTATATTCCTTGGCCTTAACGGATAGTATGAATTCTCCTTTTAAAGTTGTGATTATTTCAAACCTCCCTTTCTTATCAGTATTTACTTTTAATGATGTACCCTCAATTTCAATAGCTGCAAAAGAAATTTCCATGAGGCTTTGTGCATCCCATATACTTCCGTTTATACTTATTTGTTGGCCATTAAGTATTTGAGAAAATAATAAGATCACAAAAGTACATTGGTTATATCGCATTCAAATCGCCATAAGGTTCAGACCTAAAGTATTCTTACTCGCTGCATTTTGCTTGCGGCACTCAGGTATAACTTGCCATTAAGTAAATCATGTAATAAGTAGAGACCATAAAAAACATTATGAAACCAAAGCATATGTTTTTTATTTTTTTTCTAATATCAAATATTGCTCAATCACAAAAAGAAAGCCGGTTTAGTATACGTACTATTGCTTTCTACAATGTTGAAAACCTTTTTGATACGGTGAACGATTCATTGTACTTTGATGACGAAATGACGCCGGAAGGAAATTATAACTGGACCTTAGATCGTTACAAGCTAAAAATATCCCATATAGCAGAAGTAATTTCAAAGATAGGCCAGTCAACTACGAGGACTTGCCCAGATATAATAGGTCTTTGCGAAGTTGAGAATTTGAAAGTAATTAAGGACTTGGTAAGGCATCCATTTCTTAGGCCCTACGACTTCAATATTATTCATTATGATTCCCCGGATGAAAGAGGAATTGATGTGGCGCTAATATACAAAGCCAGCCGATTTATTCCAGTGTCATTTAGCAGCCACAGACTTTTGTTGTTTAATGATTCTGATCAACGAGACTACACAAGAGATCAACTGGTAGTATGTGGGTTGTTAGAGGGCGAAGAATTATATATTATAGTTAATCATTGGCCTTCCCGTAGCGGGGGAGTAGCGAGAAGCAGTCCCTACAGAAAAGCTGCAGCCAGACTCAACAGAAGAATTATAGATTCTTTGGTAAGACTTAACATTGATGCCAAAATAATAAGTATTGGAGATCTTAATGATAATCCAACTGACAATAGTATAAAAAATACACTGACATCGTCTGATAAAGAGAATGTAAAAAGTCCTGCACTATTTAATCCTATGGAAACACTATACAATGAAGGTGACGGTTCTCTTGCATATAGGGACCAATGGAGTTTGTTTGACCAAATTCTACTTTCAAAAAATCTAATAAATGAAACGAGGAATTCATATACCTTTTGGAAAGCTGGTATTTATCACCCTTCATTCTTACAGATTAAAACAGGTAACTACAAGGGCTATCCGTTTCGCACCCATGTGGCCGGAAGATATATCGGCGGGTATAGTGATCATTTTCCGGTGTATGCTTTTCTAATAAAAAAAGTGCCTTAGGACCTACTCTGAAGTGGTTATTTTAATATTTCTCCATTTCACCTTTATTCCTCCACCATCATGTATTTGCAGTGCTATAGAGCCTTCACCCTCACCAATTTTATCATCGGTAATGGTAACCATTTCTACTCCATTTAGCCATGAGGTGAGCTTATCTCCAGATAATTGAATTTTCATACTGTTCCAGGCTCCCTCTTTAAGTACGTTCTCCTTTTCTGGGCTGGGTTTAATTAACCAGCCTCTGCCATAGGATTCATAAACCCCCCCGGTATGATGTCCTTTTGGAGCAACTTCAACCTGCCAGCCACTTACCTTTGTTCCATCAATAGTAGACCTGATAAACACCCCACTGTTACCATCAGCTTCCTGAAAAAATTCTAGTGTAAGTAAAAAGTCCTTGTAATGTTCATCTGTAGCCAGATAACCATATTGAGCGTCAGGACCACTTTCAGAAACCAATAAACCATCTTCTACATACCATTTTTCCGTGCCGTAAATAGTCCACCCGGAAAGATCATTTCCATTAAATAATGATTGCTCCTGTCCAAGAACCACCAGGTTAAAAAACAGGGCTATAAGACTGCTGAATAATTTCATAATTTATCAATTATTTAGTTAAACCACTGACCCCACGGAATCCTGCTAAGGATAAGAACAAGACCTAGTCCGTAAAAAATGGCTATTGTTTTAAATTTCCTTTTGGCCTCCATAAACTTTTTATGGCGAGACCATCCTATTGTGATTAAAACAATCGCTATTATATTTATAAATGGATGTTCCACCGCCAAAAGTCTTGCGGCCGATGTTAAACCACCCATGCCAAGTTCTTTAATTGCGAATAACCCATTTGTTGAAACAAAAAACAAGATAAGACCCAAAACCAATTGTATATGCGAAAGTATAAGCGCAAAAAGACTTATCCTAAAATCCTTTTCCAAAGTAAACATTCTGTTGCCCAGTAAACCAGTAATTGCATTTGCTACTGCAAGAAAGAGAATTGCCAGAACCACATAAGCCAGGTAAGAATGAGCCGTTTGTAAAATTTCCATTTTGATTTATTTTTTCTAAAAATACGGAATTTTAGTAATTAAAAAGCCCCAACAGAAATGTTGGGGCTTTTCTATAAAGATTTAAAAAATCTTAATTAAATATATAACGCAGTCCAAGTTGCATTTGCCATCTGGAAGACTGCAATCCTGAATCGTCCAATTCTACAATATTGGGCGATCCATCATCATTAATAACACCAGAATTAATATCGAATGTTGGAATATCTTCTGTAGATACTGTAGTAAGTGGACTAACGTTTCTTTGTGTGAATTTTCTCTTCCCCCAATCCTTATTCAAAAGATTAGTGAAATTAAAGATGTCTGCAGAAATTTGAATAGTATTTCGTTTCCCTCCAACATCAAATGAGAAATCCTGAAGGAATTTTAAATCTATTATGTTACTCCATGGTCCTCGAGAGCCATTCCTCTCGGCATACTGCCCTCTCTTATTTCTTAAATAATCTACACTGTTTATAAAAGTATCTAGTTGTTGCCATTTGGCAGCCTGTTCGGCAGGATCACCTGAAAAAACAATTTCATCTTGAGATTCCGGAATATAAATCAGTGCATTATCCCGGGAATCATCATTTAATAAGTCGCGTCCTTCTCTATATGTAAAACTATAAGGCGCAGATTGTGAACCGTCATAAAAAACACCAAAAGTAGTTTTGATATTTTCATTCCATCTCACTTCATAACTTACATTTGCTGTTACCCTGTTACCCAGGGCAAAATCTGAACGGCTAACGGGTAAATTAGAATTTTTACCATTAACAGTTTGTATGTTTCTCCATTGAGAGCTATTCTGAGAAGAGGTGCCATCAAAAACCTTAAAAGAATCTCCCCATGAATAGGATACCTGGCCTGCAAAGCCATTCTCAAAAGGTTTTCTTAAAGAGAACGTAAAGTTGGTAGCATCTCCTCCACCTGTATTTGAAGCTAAATAAATACCCCCATAAGTACCATCAATTAAATCCCGTCTATCGTAAAAAGGTCGGTTATCTGCTCCAGAATAGTTTCCAACAGGGCCTTTAAGATTTAAATTCTCATAATAGATGTCTGTAATAACATCTGTATATAAAAAGTCTGCTGTAGCTATCAATCCCCAAATTGGCAGTTTCTGATCAACTGCAATATTGTATTTAACCACCTGTGGTAATTTAAAATCTTTTGAAATTAAATCTACATTTCCTCCTACACCTCCAGTTCCGGGAAGAGGATCTTCAAACTGATTATTTACATCCGGTTCAAAAGGCTGATCAAATTCAAACATAAATCCGCCTGTTACCCCATTATTGTTATAAGTCCCTCCAGGCCATACTAAGGGAAGTCTGGATGTAAATACGCCTAATCCACCACGTATTTGCGTGGTATTGTTACCTTCAACATCCCAGTTAAAACCAACACGAGGAGCAATCATAGCCGTTGGGTTTATCCCCTGACCAACTCTGGCACCTTGTAAATTTTTACCGGCTGATTCCAATAAACCAACGGTTCTTGTATTAAAATCCTCATTTACAGTGCCATCAGACCAATAAGGCACATCAACACGGAAACCTAGAATTGTTTTAAAGTTGTCTGAAACCTGTATTTCGTCTTGTACATAAAGCCCCAGTTGAAAGGTGTCGAATTCTGAAGCACCGTCCGATTGATCCCCAACAGTACCATCTCCCACTAAAGAATATCCATGTTGGTAGACATCACTATTCTGGATAGTTAAAAACTGATTCAGACCACTGGAAAGTAAAGTGCCAGCATCATCAAATTGGTCTTCAAACGTGTAATCTCCATAGTTAAAGGCAAAAAATAAATTTTTGACTTTAGCAAATTCGAGGTTAGCGCCAAAAGTAAATGTATGCCTGCCGGCATAAACATCAAAATTATTGGTAATTGTAAAAACATCCTGATCCAGTAAGTTGGCCGTAGAAAATGGTTCAGCCCCAAAAGAAATAGTACCTCCACCATCTTGTATGTCTACAGTTGGGAAAGGGGCTCCTGCAGGGTCTCTGTCATCCCTGACACGGGTATAACCTAATACGAGGTTATTAGCAAACTTATCTCCGTACCTTGAACTCCATTCCAGGGCAGTTGAATTGGTTGTAGTGATAAATGTTTCTGACCCATTGATAAATCCGATATTTCTATTACCGGAGCTTCGAGCTTCAAGATTATCAGCCCCAACATAACTATGTCTTAAAGTGATTTTGTGGTCTTGGTTTATATTCCAATCTATTTTTGCCACCAGTTTATTACTTACTAGTGTTCTTGTATTATCATCAAAGATCCCCGGGTCATAACCATAAGTAGATTGCAGGAAATTAGAAAGTCCGTCAATATCTGCAAGTGTTGAGTTACCTGTATAATTGCTAAAATTAAAAGGCTGTGGCGTTTCTTCATCTTGTCTTTCGTAGTTTACAAAAAAGAATAGTTTGTCCTTTATTATTGGACCACCTATTCTTAAACCATAAGTATAGGCACTAAAATCGGATACTTTTTCTCTTTGCTCACCATCACCAACCAAATCGGGTGGTGTTTTTCCAACAAGATCCTGATTTCTTATAAAGCCGTATGCAGAACCACTAAATTCATTAGAACCAGACCTGGTAATAGCGTTAATAGATCCACCAGAGAAGCCAGATTGCCTTACATCAAAAGGCGCAATATTTACCTGAAAAGTTTCAATGGCATCTACAGAGAAGGGATTAACCCCGGTTTGGCCACCATTAGTTCCAGACCCTGCAAGTCCAAATACATCATTATTAACAGCTCCATCAATATAAATGGCATTATACCTGTTGTTTTGACCCGCAAGTGAAATAGAAAACCCATCATTGCCTTCTGTAAGCTGTGCCTGAGGCGTAATCCTAACAAAATCGGCAAGGGAACGGGACGCAGAAGGTAATGTCTGAATATCCCTTTGTGAGACATTAGTTTCCGAGCCTGTTTTACTTGAACTGAAAACGCCATCACTTACCCCAGTTACAACAACTTCATCCAAGGCTGTAGCAGACTCGGATAATTCGGTGCTTATTCTAGTGGACTGCCCTAAAGTTAAGTTTAAATTTTCCTGAACAAAATCGGTGAAACCAACGTAGGAAATAGTAATTCTATAAGGGCCACCGGATCTCATATTTGAAATCCTGTAAAAGCCATCAAAATCGGTTGCAGCACCATATTTAGCTCCTGTAGGAACATAAACTGCGACTACTGTTGCCCCTGGTAAGGGTTCACCAGTATTATCCGTTACTTTACCCCCAATAGAAGAGGTTGTGACTCCTTGTGAGAATGCCATAGCTGACACTAAAAAAGCAATCAAGCCTAAGTAGATTTTTTTCATTTCTTTAAGTGTTAATTATTTTATATTAATCCTGCAAATGTGCTCTAATTGATGCATATATATATTAAGGTAATGTTAAATATGCAAGAACAAATTTAACACCAAATTGGCAGAAAATGATGAATATTGAAGTCTTTTTAAAGAGAATTAAAGAATTACGAAAGAGCTAATTTAATTCTTAAAAAATTGCAAAAGATTCAATGTAGAACTATCATGTTTGGCAATATCTGAATCATTGATGTCTTTCAATATTGTGGAGGCAAGTTGTTTCCCAAGTTCCACACCCCATTGATCAAAACTGTATATGTTCCAAACAATCCCCTGTACAAAGATTTTGTGCTCATACATGGCGATTAACATTCCTAATGTTTTGGGGGTAAGTTTATCTATTAATAATGTATTTGTAGGTTTATTTCCTTCAAAAGTTTTGAAAGGAACAAGTGCTTCGATTTCATTTACCGGCATTTCTTTAGCTACCAATTCCTGTCTAACCTCATCGGCGGTTTTGCCATTCATTAGCGCCTCGGTCTGTGCAAAAAAATTGGCCATCAATTTATTGTGATGATCCGAATCTCCGTGCAGTGAATCCTTAAAACCAATGAAATCTGCAGGGATTAATTTTGTGCCCTGATGTATTAATTGAAAGAAAGCATGCTGTGCATTTGTTCCTGGTTCACCCCAAATAATTGTTCCCGTCTGATAATCAGTAAAATTCCCGTCACGGTCTACACTCTTACCATTACTCTCCATCATACCTTGCTGCAGATAAGCAGAAAATCTATTTAGATATTGGGTATATGGAATAATGGCCTCTGTTTCTGCTTCGTAGAAATTATTATACCAAATACTTAAAAGGGCTAGTATAACAGGAATATTTTCATCAAAATCCGCAGTCTTAAAATGGGTGTCCATTTCGTTTGCACCTGATAAAAGCTCTTGGAAATTTTCATACCCTATTGCCACTGAAATAGACAAGCCAACGGCGCTCCAAAGCGAAAATCTTCCACCCACCCAATCCCACATGGGAAATACATTTTTATCAGTTATTCCAAATTCGTTAATCTTTTTAGTATTTGTAGAAACGGCTGCAAAATGTTTTGCCACATCTCTTTCTGTTGCAGATTTTAAGAACCACTTTCTAATTGTATTAGCATTACTGAGTGTTTCCTGAGTAGTAAAAGTTTTGGAAACAATTATGAACAATGTAGTCTCAGGATCTAGAGCCTTTAATACCTCATAGACATGATCTCCATCTACATTGCTAACAAAATGAGTCCGTAAGTGATTTTTATAATATTTTAAAGCCTCTGTTACCATTAAGGGTCCCAAATCAGAACCTCCAATACCAATATTTACGACATCGGTAAATGCTTTACCCGTATACCCCTTCCTTTGTCCGGTAATTATTTCTTCAGAGAATTGACGAAGCTGGTTTTTTACTTGATAAACTTCGGGGATAATATTAACCCCAGATACCATTATCGTATCTGTTTCTTTTGCTCTAAGTGCTGTATGAAGTACGGATCTGCCTTCAGTTTGGTTAATAAGATCGCCATTGAATATCTTTTTAATGGCATCCTTTAAGTTTACTTCTTCTGCAAGTTGTAATAAAAGTGCTAAGGTTTTATCTGTTATCCTGTTCTTGGAATAATCAACAATAAACTCTTGAAATCTTAATGTAAATTTTGTTGCGCGTTCCTTGTCGGCTGCAAAGAGGTCCTTGAGTTGTAAGCTTTTTGTTTCTTTAAAATTCTCTTCAAGCAGTTTCCAGGCTGCAGTGGTTGTAGGGTTAGTGTTCTGTAATGGCATTGAGTTAGTTAAGTGTTAGCAATTCGTCATCTGGTTTTTCCGGAAATTCAATACAGTCTAATTGCGCCTTTTGCGGACTAATAAATTTGAAATAATCTAGTCTTACATCTTCAGGAAGAGGTTCTGCTGCCGGAAGTTTTTCTCTAAACGGGTCAACCTGACGGCCATTTTTCCAAAAACGATAACACACGTGAGGGCCTCCGGTATTTCCTGTCATTCCAACCCATCCAATAACATCTCCCTGTCTGACAAATTCTCCTCTCTTTACTTTTTGCTTTTTCATATGGAGGTATTGAGTACTATAGGTGCCATTATGCCTAATTTTTACATATTTTCCATTCCCTCCCTTTCTTGTAGATTCAGTAATCGTACCGTCGGCTGTTGCCATTATAGGAGTTCCAACTGGCGCCGCATAATCAGTACCCCGGTGTGGTCTTACCTTATATCCATAGTAACGAATCTTTCTCTTTAAATTATAACGAGATGAAATTCTGCTAAATTTAACTGGGGCCCTTAAAAAAGTTCTTCTGAGGTTATTTGCCTCATCGTCAAAGTAATCAATTATATTTTTAAGGGAATCAGATTCATAGGCGAAGGCATACAAAGGTGTGCCGTTATGCTCAAAGTAGGCAGATTCTATGGGTTCCGCCCCTGCATAAATAGTATCATTGATATACTTTTCCTTATAGATAACCTTAAACTTATCTCCCTTTTGTAATCGAAAGAAATCTATGGTCCATGCATAAATTTCAGAGAGGTCATTAGTAACATTGTAATCTATTCCCTGATCCAATATTGCTTCAGAAAGTGAAGTCTTAATAATTCCGGCTGCTTCTTTTTGTACATATTTTACTTGCTTACGATCTTTGTAAGCGAGCACGGAGTCGCGAAAGTCAACCACGGTGTAGTTTATGAGGTCATTCTGGTAAATAAAAACCTGAGCTGCTTCAGTGGTGTCTTTTGACTTGAGAATGAGATAAGGTTTGCCTACTCTAATTTTTCGAACATCAAAAGTATCTCTATATTCTTCAGATACTTTAGCGATTTTAGGATAATCCACTTTATTTTGAATCATCAATTCTCCAAAACTATCCCCGCGCTTTACAGTATCACGCACTACTAAAAAGTCTTCAAGATTAAATCCGTATTGTTTATCAGTCGTTAATTCATTTGAGATTACGATATCTTCGACATTATTAACATCTTTATCGGTTTTAACTTGCTTGCAGGAAATAAATATACTAAGTAATAAAAATGTGCCCCAATATTTATACATGGTCAGTTTTCAATTTTTTCAGGGTTAAAGATATGGTCAACCCATTGCTTTCCCCAATTATTTAACTCTTGTTTTGAATACAAATTTGGAAAAAATACAACCTTTTGAAAACTTGGAGGTAAATATTCCTTCCAATTAGTTCCCCCTGTGGCCTCAATTGAAGTGTTCTCTTTGTTTAAATATCTATGGGCTGATCCCAAATGCATCAAAGGCCAATTTATGTTTGCATTAACATCCATTATTTTTAACGCCTCAATTAACACTTTATTATGCTTGCTCTTTTCCGGCAAATTTAAATATTTATGATATATCGTATTGTTTTTCAACTGTTTGGCAGTTCTTATAAATCTGGGGGTGTATCTATATTCAAATTGTTTAAGGGTAAGGGTCTTTTCGCCTGTACTCTTATCAGTCGCTCCTTTTTTCCAGTAGATTTGTTCATATAGTTCTTCTATACTATTTTTTTTAGAAAAATCTTTCCTTTTTGGAGGAAACACTAGATGTTCAAGGGGCGTTGCATAAATTTCTATGGTCCTATATTGAGCAGACTGAAATCCACTTGCGGGCAACAATGCCATTCTATATTGAAGGAATTGTTCACGCTCCATCCCACGAATCATAATACTAAAGGAAGAAATTAATGCCTTATAATAATTATTAATACGATTTAATTTTTCAATAAAGAAATCAACATTTTGAGATTTATCATCTACAATTTGTTTTTCTTCATGAAGTATTAACTTAAAATATAGTTCTGTAATTTGATGATACATAATAAATATTTCCTCATCGGGGAAATGTGTTCTGGGGACTTGCAAACTCAAAAGCGTATCGAGGTGAATATAATCCCAGTAGGTAAGATAACGTTGGTACAATAAACCATCTAAGTAAGAGCTTAAATCCTGGCCTGAATCCTTATATTTTTCTTCTAGTTTTAATATTTGGGATTCTAAGCGCTCCTTATTTTTCATATTTGTTTAGTCCATTATTATTTTGAACTGGTACTTTAAACCATTGTAACCATCCAGATCTGCAGAAATTGCTCCTACTGCGAGATTCGCTTTGATCCTTATTGGTATTCTGTTCGAATCATTTGACACCCATAAAGCTAAACTTTCCTGTTCTTTAAAAACACGGCCAGATTGCACCAAAGGTTGAAATTTAAGGCATTCTACTTTACCATATTTTGTTTTGAGTATTTCCTTACCCAAATATTTAAGTCTAAACCTGTATATACCGTCATCGTCATAAAGTACTTTGAGCTCTAAAGCTTCTCCCTCGACCAAATCACTAAATTCATAGTTATTTCTTAAAAAATAAAAAGCTGAAATAAGATCCTGAACACTGTCCTGTAAGGTAAAATTATGTTTTTTATCGTTCTTTTTATCATTTAGAACAGCTACTTCTTTTTCGTGATCAAAATTAATTTCCACATCTTTGGTATAGCCTCCTTCATTTAGCTTTCTGACAAAGCGGTAAGGTTTGCCATCTTTTTTATCAAAATAGCTTTCATAAGTATCATCAACTTTAAAAAATATGCTAGCAAAACCCGTTGTTTTCCCCCGGCCTACTACGTGATATACCGGAATACTGTCTATCATATTATTCTTTACATGCAAGGTGGCATAACTTGCGTTTAAAAAACCATAATGCACCCTGAATTTTAACCATTCTCCTGGTTTGAAGGCTGAGGGCTTAGAAACTTCCTCAACTGGGTTATCCTCGATATCCTTGTAGGATTCAACAAGGGCATACTGCCCCGTTAATGACAGGGTTATAGCAGCAAAAAATAGAACAATGATCTTTTTCATATCCAATTTTCCATTCAAATTTATCAAAAAATGAGTTTAAATTATTTTAATTTACAATAACATAAACAAAATTTATTCCAAAGTATTGTATTCTTAATATCTTTCAGCCTAGCCAGTTTATATAAAGGCAATAGAAAATACTTGTCGATTGTAACTATTTGAATGAGGTGTTGGACACATAACCGACAAATATGGGGGTTCATCTTTTTTTTCATTTCAATTCAAAAAAAAGCCCCGATTAAGAATCAGGGCTTTTCCTAAATAACCAACCAAACTTTAAATTATGAAAAACCAATACTTAAAGTTATAAGGGAACCACCCCTTATGTTTACCAAATTTACTTAATAACTATATCCTTTGAAAATCTTTTAACTTACTTTAACTAGACTATTAACAATACTTTATAAAAGCAAGTCAATTTTTGACAAAATCTTAAGAAAAAAGTATTATAGAGTGCCTCTGGAGGCTTGTTCTCTTTCAATGGCCTCGAAGAGTGCCTTAAAATTACCTTTACCAAAAGACTTAGCCCCTTTTCTCTGAATAATTTCTATGAACATTGTGGGGCGATCCAAAACGGGTTTCGTAAAAATCTGAAGCAAATATCCCTCATCATCCCTGTCAATGAGAATACCCAATTCCCGTAAAGGTGCAAGATCCTCATCAATTTCTCCTACCCTGTCAAGTACATCTTCATAATAACTGGAGGGAACTGTTAAAAATTCAATGCCCCTATCCCTTAGAGCTGTGACAGTATTAATAATATTATCAGTTGCCATGGCCATATGCTGAACTCCAGCCCCGTTATAAAATTGAATATACTCTTCTATTTGAGATTTCTTTTTACCATCTGCCGGTTCGTTGATTGGAAATTTTATTCTGCCATTACCATTACTCATTACCTTACTCATTAATGCTGTATAATCTGTTGAGATGTCCTTATCATCAAATGAAATCAATTGTGCAAAACCCATGACCTTAGCATAAAATTCGCACCATTTGTTCATTTCATTCCATCCTACATTACCAACCATGTGATCTATATATCTAAGCCCAACATCTTTGGGCTTGTAATACGGGTCCCATTTAATATACCCAGGCATAAAAACTCCACTATATTGACCTCTTTCTACAAATACATGAACAGTTTCCCCATATGTATGTATTCCCGATAAAATTATCGAACCATTATCATCTTTAAGTACTTTAGGTTCAAAATAACTCTTAGCACCTCTAGCGGTAGTTTCCTTATAACTTTGAGTAGCATCATCAACCCACAACGCTATGGCCTTTACTCCATCACCATGGGATTCCACATGTTTGTTTATTTCTCCTCCCGGAACAAGAGAGGATGTAAGTACGAGCCTAATTTTATCTTGTTCTATGACATAAGACACTCTGTCTTTAAGTCCAGTTTCTAAACCCGCGTATGCCAAAGGTTGAAAGCCCCAGGCCGACATATAATAGTATGCTGCCTGCTTCGCATTACCTACGTAGAGTTCTACATGGTCTGTGCCCAATAGAGGTAGAAAATCTTCAGCTTCGGGATTTTCCTTCGGTAACCTTAATGATGTTTTATCTAATATTTCCATGATTCCTTTTTGAATTGATTAGTAACTAAAAGTATTTTGGGAAAGTTTAGTTCCCTCGAGAGTTCCGGTTTATTTACCACATTGCCCTAAGATGGGCAGAAATATCAATTCTGTTTTCTAACATTATGCCTTTTAAACCTTACAAATATCGGAAAAAACTGGCAATTTTCACTAAAAACAAAAGGTGTTTCCAGTCGACGGAAAGTTCATCATAATTCTAAAACCAATAACCAATGCTGACAAAAAAATTACCATCACTTATTTCAGGAGTCCAGGAATACATTATTTGCACCGGACCTATAAAAGAATCCCAACCATAAGACAAGGCATAGCCTGAAAAATTAGGCAGGGTAAACCATTCCCCGGTTCTGAAAAGATCATCTTCAACATTGGCGAAATTAGCAGAAAACATAGCGTGATGTTTTTTTATAAACTCAAAATCTAAACGTCCATACGCCTTAACATAACTATTTCCGGGTAAGCTCAGAAAATCATATCCTACAAAAGGAATAAAATTATTAATGAGATCATTTCCATAGCCTCCTAAAACAAAATCCAATGCTTTCACGTCAGAATTACCTAGTTTAAACCCACCTTCTGTTGTAAGGTTCACGGAAAGTTTTCCCACGATAGGAAAAGCCGCACCAAATTTAGCCTTGGCAATGGAGAACTCCTTGAAGTTATCATTAAAATCTGAAGAAAATAAATACAAATGAAAATCCCCGTTAAAATAAAGCCCTTTAGAGGGAAAGTATCTGTTGTTATATGTATCCAGTATTAGTTTGCCATAAGTGCTAAAATAATTGCTGTTTTCAAAATATAGGCGCTCGCCCCCTTCAGGTGGAGAAACAATGCTATCCTGGCCGCTAAAAGTACGGGTGCTATACTTTAGGAGTTTTTGTTCCGCGCCAATTATAAAAGCAAATTCTTCTTTAAATACAGTCTGTAGATATAGCTGATTTGTGAAATCTGACACATTAAGATTTATTTCATTTATTCCTGCGACATTTGCCACTCTAAAATTAGAGCGAATTACATCTAAGTCAATTTCATAATCAAAATCATTGAGTCGGGAATTTACCCCAAAACTCCAGTAGGAGCCCTTATCCACGTAGTATTGAAAATTATATCTTATATTATCTCCAAGGGCTAAGTCAATTGAAGCCACATCATCCTTCATAAACAAATTCTTTTTTGTAAGGTTTACTAATGCAGCAGTTTTGTATAAATCATCATAATGCACACCTAGCCTTAAATATCCCTTATTGGGGTTTTCCCTTAACTTAAGAATTAATTCTTCGCCTACCTCATCTGAAACCAGCTCATAACGAATTGAAGTGAAATTATTTGTAGCAGCAAGATTACTAACCCCCTGCTGTAGCTTTTGAAACGTAGTTTTGGCCGGTAAATCAATCCGCAATTTCCCCTTGACATATGCCCGGGAATAACTAATATTACCTTCTATGACCAATTTATTAATAAATATGGAATCTTTGGGTTCTATATTCTTGACATTTTTTCTAATACTTTTTTGTTTTTCCGCCAATTCTTTTAAGGTCTCAAAATGTTCAAGGCCTGCCAACTTACCGCTTTCTATAATAGCCTCCGCTAAATCAAAATCCATAACAGAAAAGTCGTCCACATCGGGTCTAATATAAATATCCGTTTCCTTGACCTTCTCCTTCATATCGTCAATGGTCCGGAAATTATTAATCTGAAGTAATATATCCGTAGCTGATTTAAGAGATTCACGGTCTCTCAGACCATGCTGCACATCCACTCCAATAACAATATCAGCTCCAAGTTGCTTAACTTCCATTATAGGATAATTGTTTAATACCCCACCATCGATTAAAATCAGGCCATCTACTTCCGCGGGTTCAAATAATGAAGGAAATGTACCACTTGCCATAACAGCCTCGGGAAGATATCCTTTGTTAAGTAAGACCTCAGTACCAGTCTCCATATTAGTTGCGATGCAAAAAAATGGAATAGGTAACTTATTAAAATCGTTCACGTCCTTTACATGATATAGCAGCCGTACGAGTTCATTGTAAATTTTTTGACCCCCTGAAATGGCCTTTGGGAACGATATTTTAAATTTATTAAAAGGGAGCGTAAGTGCATATCTTTCAGAATCTTCTTTCTCATAAAAAGTCTTTGCACCCCTTGGAAGATTGTCCTGAATAAGATCACTAAAATCGGCTTGTCTAAATAATGAATCCAGTTCATTTGCAGAATATCCGGAAGCATATAATGCCCCAACTATGGCTCCCATGCTCGTTCCTCCAATATAATCAATTGTAATCCCAGCTTCTTCAATAACCTTTAACGCGCCTATATGAGCCATCCCCTTTGCCCCGCCACCACTAAGAACCAAGCCTACTTTTATTGGCTGATCTGGCTTAATGTTTTGGGCCCGACTAAGTCCGAAACATAGAATAAAGGTAAGAATCAAAGCCCATTTTTGCATATGGTTAAGATATAGGATTAATGGAAGTTTTCATAAATTTTCTTTGCCATAGCATGTCCAACAGTTTTCGATAGATCCTCAATTGAAGCTTTCTTTATTCTGTTGACAGATTTAAAGTTTTTGAGCAACTCTTCTGCCGTTTTCTTACCTACTCCTTTTATACGTTCCAATTCAGAATCAATAGCGGCTTTACTTCTCTTATTTCTGTGAAAAGTAATCCCGAATCTATGAGCCTCATTTCTTAATTGTTGGATTATCCTTAGAGATTCAGATTTTTTGTCCAGATATAATGGTATTGGATCATTGGGAAAGTAAATTTCTTCCAGCCTTTTCGCAATTCCAATAATTGCTATTTTACCCCTAAGCCCGAGCAAATCAAGGCTCTTTACAGCAGAAGACAGTTGACCTTTTCCCCCGTCGATCACTATAAGTTGTGGTAGTCCCGAATCTTCCTCCAATAATCTTTTGTAACGTCTGTGTACGACCTCCTCCATAGATTTGTAATCATCAGGGCCGTCTACAGTTTTAATATTAAAATGCCTGTACTCCTTTTTATACGGTTTTCCATTTCTGAAAACCACACATGCCGCAACGGGATTACTTCCCTGGATATTTGAATTGTCAAAACACTCTATATGCCTTGGCTCTTCAGCCAGACGAAGATCTGTTTTCATTTGAGCCATAATCCGGTTTGTGTGTCTGTCCGGATCTGTTATCTTAACTTGTTTAAATCTTTCTTGTCTATAGTACTTCGAATTTCTTTCAGACAACTCCAAGAGCTTTTTTTTATCCCCTAATTTGGGAACAGTAACTTTTATATCATCGCCTATAGTGCATGAAAAAGGGAGTAAAAGACTTTTGGACTGAGAATTAAAACGCTGCCGAATTTCAATAATCGCCAATTGTAAAAGTTCTTTATCGGATTCTTCCAATTTCTTTTTTATTTCCATGGTGTGTGACCGAATTATGGATCCGTGGGAAAGTTGAAGGAAATTTACATAGGCAAACGCATCATCTGAAATAATGCTGAATACGTCAACGTTGTTTATTTTGGGATTTACGATAGTAGATTTAACCTGATAATTTTCCAGAACTTCAATTTTATCCTTAATACGTTGTGCTTCTTCAAATTGCATCTCCTTCGCAAGTGATTTCATTTGCGTTTTAAAATAATGAAGGGAGGACTTAAAATTACCTTTGATTATCTGTCTAATATCATCTATCTGTTTATGGT
>NZ_JBATGR010000087.1:0-2534 GCF_049665975.1 Eudoraea sp. | reverse complement strand
TTAACAATCCCTTGATCTGAATAAAAAAGGAACGCAGAGGCCTTTTTTATGTCAATTCGGCCATAAAATATTGTATCCACTGCATTTTGCTCAATAAAATTGTATTCGGTAAGTGGTATTTGGTTTCGACAAAGGGTACACAACAGCTGCTCTCCTCGATATAATTGATCATTACATCCAAAACACAACCTCGGTAGAAGTACCGTGTTGATATCATTTATTATATTTGATAGCTTGGAAAAGTACAAATCTTAAATAAACCTAATCTTATTTACTTAGCCTATCTGAATGGATATTCAAGATAATAAATTTAACTATAAAATAATACTTGCTGCATTAGTTGCCGTAATTATCGGCATATTAATAGCTTTCTACTATAGTTATGCCCAATCCAGAACGCAAATAAACTATTTGGAAGATGAAAAGGGCCTGCTTGTAAAGGATTTAACCCTTATGAAGACTGAAGTAGACCGGCTTTCTGCACTTAATGAAGTAAATGAAATAGAATTACAAGATTCCAGATATCGTGTTCAGCAGCTATTGGATTCTGTGGGCAGACTCAACTTTACCGTAGCCAAATTAAAGGAGTATAAGAAAGAACTTCGTGAGTTGGAAGTAAAACACGATAGCCTTAAACTTAAAAACAATTTCCTTAAATATAATAATATGCTTCTCTCCGATAAATATGAGGAGACTCGCAAAATGATCGAAGATTTAAGAGGTAAAAGTAGTTCTCTTGCAGAAGCGGAAGCATTACTGCGTGAGAAGAATAAGGAGCTCAACAAGGAATTGCGAATAAAGAGTTATTTGAAATTGCAAAATTCTGAAGGAAGTGGTTTTAGGCTGCGAAGCGGTAAACCTATTAAAACGACCAAGGCATCGACTATTGAAAAGCTTAGGGGATGTGTTACTATAATAGGAAACCCAAATGACAGAAACGAAGAAAAAGTTATTTACTTTCAGTTTCTTGGCCCTAACATGGGGGTTATTGAAGACAACGCTAATGTCATTTCTGTAAGCGGAAATATCTATAGTAAGAGAGTAGAGCTAATATCCGCAGGAGAGGAGATCAGTGTATGTGATTTTATAACCATTCCAGGAGGTTCGTTGGAACCTGGCACTTACACTCTTAATGTTTTTGAAGATGAAAAACTACTAGCATCTTCAGAATTTCAATTGAAATAAACACTACATTTTTCAATGTTATTCCATTTTATTTAAAAGTCTTAAAAATTAAATGCTTTAATATTCTATTTTTGCCGAATGGCAAATCAAGAAGACATCTTTAGAAAGGTAATTTCACATGCTAAGGAATATGGCTATGTGGTGCAATCAAGTGAAATATATGATGGCTTGAGTGCGGTTTACGACTATACTCAGAACGGGGCAGAACTTAAAAAAAATATTAAAGAATACTGGTGGAAGGCCATGGTGCAGATGCACGAAAATATTGTTGGCATTGATGCCGCAATATTTATGCACCCTACGACCTGGAAAGCATCCGGCCATGTTGATGCTTTTAATGATCCACTAATTGATAATAAAGACTCCAAAAAGAGATATCGGGCAGATGTATTAGTTGAGGACCATGTTGCCAAGATAGAAGCAAAAATTGATAAGGAGGTTCAAAAAGCTTCAAAACGATTTGGTGAGTCCTTCGACAAAACCCAATTTCTTACAACTAATCCTCGTGTTTTGGGCTATCAGGAGAAAGCACAAAGTATACTTAAACGCTTAGGCAGATCTTTGGAAGCCGAAGATTTAGAGGACGTTAAAAATCTAATCGAAGAGTTGGAAATAGTTTGCCCCGTTTCAGGTTCTAAAAACTGGACCGATGTCAAACAATTTAATTTAATGTTCGGCACAAAATTGGGAGCTTCTGCCGAAAGTGCCACTGATCTTTATTTAAGACCTGAAACAGCACAGGGGATATTCGTAAATTTTCTTAATGTTCAAAAATCCGGACGTCTGAAAATACCATTTGGGATTGCACAAATTGGAAAGGCATTCAGGAATGAAATTGTTGCAAGGCAGTTTATATTCAGGATGCGGGAATTTGAACAAATGGAGATGCAATTCTTTATTAAACCAGGAACACAGATAGAATGGTATGAAAAGTGGAAAGAGTTACGCATGAAATGGCATTTATCTCTGGGAATGGGCGAGGAGAATTACCGTTTTCATGATCATGAAAATTTGGCCCATTATGCGGATGCCGCATCGGACATTGAGTTTAAATTTCCATTTGGATTTAAAGAACTCGAGGGGATTCATTCCAGAACCGATTTTGATCTGGGGAGCCATGAAAAATATTCAGGAAAAAAATTGCAGTATTTTGACCCTGAACTCAACCAGAATTATGTGCCTTATGTTGTAGAAACTTCTATTGGAGTTGATAGAATGTTCCTGGCAGTTTTTTCAAATTCACTTAAGGAAGAAGAATTGGAAAATGGAACAACCCGAATAGTTCTAAAAATACCTGCCGTACTTGCACCTACAAAGGCCGCTGTTCTGCCACTTGTGAAAAAGGATGG
>NZ_JBATGR010000086.1:0-7622 GCF_049665975.1 Eudoraea sp. | reverse complement strand
TTAACAATGGCATCCTTTATTTTCTGAATGGCCTCATCCTTTGGCAGGATACCAGATATTGCAAAGAAACAAGTTTGCAATACCGTATTTGTCCTTTTCCCAAGATCTGCATCATGAGCCACTTTAGTTGCATCCACTACATAGAATTTCGCCTCTTTTTCAATGATTCCTTGTTGCATCTTTTTGGGAAGTTTGTCCCATATATCCTCTTTGGAAAAAGGAGAGTTTAACAAGAAAGTTCCACCAGGTTTTAAATCGGCAAGCATATCATATCGTTCAATAAAATTAAATTGATGACTTGCTATAAAATCGGCTTTGTCTATTAGATACGAAGAGTAAATTGGTTCCGGTCCAAAGCGCAAATGCGAAATAGTCTGCGCACCCGCTTTTTTGGAATCATAGACAAAATATCCCTGAACATAATTATCGGTTGTATCACCGATTATTTTAATGGAGTTTTTGTTCGCTCCAACAGTACCATCTGATCCAAGCCCGTAAAACATACAATTGATAGTTGTACTTCTCACTTTAAAATTATCATCGGATTCCAGACTGGTATGAGATATATCGTCATTTATACCAACTGTAAAATGATTTTTGGGCTTATCCTTTATTAGTTCATCAAAAACACCTTTTACCATTTGCGGTGTAAATTCTTTAGATGACAAACCGTATCTGCCTCCTATAACCGAAATATTTCTATCGCTCTCTACCAGTGCAGTAATCACATCCTGATATAATGGTTCGCCGATGCTTCCCGGTTCTTTAGTTCTGTCCAGAACTGCAATTTTCTTTACAGATGCAGGTAGACTTTCTATAAAATGAGATACAGAAAATGGCCTGTATAATCGAACAAATACTACTCCAACCTTTTCATCTTTATTTGCCATTGCCTCAACAGCTTCTCTTACAGCCCCCTGGCCAGATCCCATAATTACAATAACCCGCTCGGCCTCAGGGTGTCCCAAGTAATAAAATAGGCTGTACCTTCTTCCGGTATGCTTGTAAAATTCATCCATGACTTCCTGAACAATGCCCGGAACTTTTTCATAGTAAGGATTAGATGCCTCCCTGGCCTGAAAGAAAACATCAGGGTTTTGAGATGTTCCCCTAATAACAGGATGATCTGGATCTAAAGATCTTTTTTTATGCTCCATGATCTTATCCTCAGGCATCATTGCTTCAATTATGTCATCAGGAATTGCATCAATCTTGGATATTTCATGTGAGGTCCTGAACCCATCAAAGATATTTAGAAAGGGAACTCTTGAACGCAAAGAAGCTATTTGAGAAATTAAAGCAAAGTCCATGGCTTCCTGAACAGATCCTCCAAACAGCATAGAAAAACCAGTTTGTCTTGTTGCCATTACATCAGAATGATCACCAAAAATAGACAGGGCATGGGTTGCCACTGTTCTTGCTGCTACATGAATTACAGAAGGTAACAATTCGCCCGCAATTTTATACATATTGGGAATCATTAGAAGCAAACCCTGGGATGCAGTAAAGGTAGTAGTTAATGCCCCTGCCTGCAAAGAGCCGTGTACTGCACCGGCAGCTCCACCTTCACTTTGCATTTCAACTATGCGGGGAATATTACCCCAAATATTATTTTGCCCTTTAGAACTATAAACATCTACATGTTCCCCCATAGGCGAAGCCGGAGTTATAGGGTAGATTGCACATACTTCATTCGTTTTGTGAGCAACTCGTGCAACGGCCTCATTAGCATCACAAATTAACTTTGGAAATTTTTTCATCATCGTGATTTTATTAATGCAGAAACAAGCAGATTAGAAAAATTTAAGTGTATTTATAACATATTTTTATTCCTACAACTGCAAGTGGTATTATTTTTAAATTTCGGATAAAATTAGGGTTATTACCAAAGGTATTCTATGACAAATGTCAGGTATTCCTTTACCAAATAATTTAGAATTAAGAGTATGAATGCTTAGAAGAAAAGGGCGAGCGCTATTTCAGATGATTTAACTAATCCTTCAAATAATAAGCACCCGATTCAAATTCAATCGGGCGCTTATTTTGCATTTATGTCAGAAATCAAGGTTTATTCACCATGCATCCAGACTTTTTTTCCTAATAGTTCTTCTTCAGTTTCAACGTGGTCCTCATCGGGAACACAACAATCCACCGGACAAACAGAAGCGCACTGAGGTTCGTCATGAAACCCTTTACACTCTGTACATTTATCGGTAACAATAAAATAAAACTCGTCCGAAACAGGTTCGTTTTCAGCATCAGCATCAACTTCTTGTCCTGCTGGAGTTGTTACCATTCCACTCAAAGCGGTTTCGTCTGAATACGACCACTCCTGATCTGGTTCATATATTGCATTATTCGGGCATTCTGAAACGCAAGCATCGCAGTTGATGCATTCATCTGTTATGATAATAGCCATAATTATATGTTTTTGAAATAATTGTCCGTAAATTTAATGTACCACAAATATCCATCTAATGATAAAAGTCATATTTCTTTATAAATGTCCAATTTATATTTGGCACCAATATTTTTGATCAGACTACATTTAAGTTAAAAATAAGCAAAAAATAAACATGTATAGATGATTGCTACAAAAACAAAACAAAATCAGGAAGTACTGGAAGCCGTAGTAGTAAGATTTGTAGGTGATTCCGGTGATGGTATGCAATTGACCGGAACTCAATTTTCTGACACATCTGCGATGTTCGGTAATGATATTGCCACTTTCCCTAACTACCCGGCAGAAATTAGAGCCCCTCAGGGGAGCCTTTATGGTGTATCGGGTTTTCAGGTACATATTGGCAGTGTTGAAATAAGTGCCCCCGGCGAAAATGTCGACCTTTTGGTTGCCATGAATCCTGCAGGGCTCAAAACTAACTTACATGCATTAAAACCAGGTCATACCGTAATTGTTGATACAGATGCCTTCTCCAAAAAGAATTTAGAAAAAGCGCAGTATGAATCCAACCCCTTGGAAGATGGAAGTTTGGAGAATTATGTGGTCATAGAAGTTGCCATGACATCACTGACCAAAGAATCACTAAAAGAGGTTGAGGGGCTAGACAATAAAAGTATCACCAGGAGTAAAAATATGTTTGCCCTGGGAATAGTCTATTGGATGTACAACAGATCTACAGAGCATACCATAGGGTTTTTTAATAAAAAATTTAAAACTAAGCCAGAACTTATTGAGGCCAATACGAAGGTGCTGAATGCAGGTTTCTATTTTGCGGAAACCCTGGAATTAATTCCCAATTCGTATACAGTTGCTCCTGCTAAAATGGCGGCAGGTACTTACAGAATAGTAATGGGGAATACTGCTACGGCATGGGGGTTTTTAGCGGCCGCTGAAAAATCTGGCCTGGAGCTTTTTTTAGGCTCATACCCTATTACTCCGGCTTCAGACATTTTACACGAGCTGGTTAAACACAAACACTTTGGCGTTAAAACCTTACAAGCCGAGGATGAAATTGCAGGAATCACATCTGCAATTGGTGCGGCTTTTGCCGGTGATTTAGCGATCACGACAACTTCTGGCCCGGGTTTGGCTTTAAAAGGTGAAGCTCTGGGATTGGCCATGATTCTGGAATTACCATTAGTTGTGGTTGATGTTCAAAGAGGAGGGCCATCTACGGGCCTGCCTACTAAAACTGAACAGTCAGATTTACTTCAGGCGTTGTATGGTAGAAATGGTGAGAGTCCGGTTATTATTATAGCAGCCAGTACTCCGTCTAATTGCTTTAATTATGCATATGAAGCAGCAAAACTGGCTATTGAACATATGACTCCGGTAATCCTATTGACCGACGGTTATATTGCCAATGGTTCTGCACCCTGGAAAATACAATCTGTATCTGAAATGCCCGAGATAAAAACCAAGCTGATAAAAGAAGCAAAAGAAACATGGAATCCTTATGACAGAGATGAAAAAACTCTGGCCCGCGACTGGGCAATCCCCGGAACATTTGGGTTGGAACACAGAGTAGGTGGTCTGGAAAAAGACAAAGAGACCGGTCAGGTATCATATGTTCCTGAAAATCATGAATATATGACCAGTGTCAGAGCTGAAAAGGTAAAGAGAGTTGAAAATTATATCCCAAAACTGAAAACTGAATTTGCTGATGAAGGCGATTTACTGGTAATTGGATGGGGTGGCACTTATGGCACCTTATATTCTTCGGTAAAAGAGTTAAAACAAGAAGGTTATTCCTCTGTTGGACTTGCACATTTTAACTATATAAATCCCTTGCCTAAAAATACGGAGGAGGTCTTAAAAAGATTTAAACAAATAGTAGTTTGCGAATTAAATACAGGCCAGTTTGCTTCAGTTTTAAGAATGAATTTTCATGGCATTGAGTTTTTACAATATAATAAAGTACAAGGATTACCTTTTGGTAACAGTGAACTTATAGAGGAATTTAAAAAAATAATGAAATAGAAATGGAGACAACAGCAACGCCGAAATATACGTTTAAAGATTTTGCCAGTGATCAGGAAGTAAGGTGGTGTCCCGGTTGTGACGATTATGTCATTCTCCGCTCCATGCAAAAGGCACTTCCCGAAATGGGCCTTAAAAAAGAAGATGTGGTATTCATTTCCGGTATAGGATGTTCTTCCCGCTTTCCATATTACATGAACACTTATGGCATGCACAGCATTCACGGAAGAGCCCCGGCCATAGCTTCGGGGGTTAAACTTGCCAACCCCAGCCTCAGTGTTTGGATAATAACTGGTGATGGAGATTCAATGGCTATAGGCGGTAACCATTTTATTCATGTGCTAAGAAGAAACCTGGATTTGAATATTGTATTGTTCAATAATGAAATTTACGGATTAACCAAGGGGCAATTCTCCCCAACTTCGCTGGTAGGACAAAAGACAAAATCATCGCCTTACGGTAATACTCAACCACCATTTTTACCGGGTGAATTGGCTATTGGTGCGCAAGCTCGATTTTTTGCCAGAATTGGTGGAAATACACCAAAAGAAATGACAGACATGTTTATTAAAGCCGAAAAATTTAAAGGCACTTCTTTAATCGAAGTCCTTCAAAATTGTCCGATTTTCAATGACGGTTGTTTCTCAAAATATACAGATAAAGCCGTGAGAGAAGACAAACAATTATTTGTTGAACATGGAAAACCGATGATTTTTGGTAAAGAACGAAACAAAGGACTGGTCTTAAACGGTTTAAAATTAGAAGTGGTGACCCTGGGAGAAAATGGAATTACCGAAGCGGATCTGATTGTTCATGATGCTGAAGAACAAGATCCAACCTTACATCAAATGTTGGTAAGGTCTGAATATCCGCTGATAACCGGTATCATTAGAAGTTTTCCAGATGTTACTTTCGAAGAACGGGTTGATGAATTAACGGAAGCCGTTAAAGCTGGTTCGAGCTTTACAAAGACTGATGATTTATTCTTCTCCGGAGAAACTTATGAAGTGAAATAACGTAAATTAGCCTATGGGTTCTGAAGCAATTATTGTATTTTTTCTTGCTGGAATTGTCCTGGTTGCAGGGGCGAATTTTTTATCAAATTTAATTTCTCACAAGTCTGATAACCCTCAGAAACGGGAACCTTACGAGAGTGGAATGACCACTATCGGCCCAACATGGGTTCAGTTTAAGGTAGGATATTATTTATTTGCTATACTATTTTTGATTTTTGATGTTGAAGTTGCCTTTTTGGTTCCTTGGGCTGTGGTGTTTAAAGATATTGGAGCAATTGCATTTTTTGAAATATTAATCTTTCTTGTCATTTTAGGGTTGGGCTTATTATATGCATGGAAAAAAGGAGCATTAAGATGGGAATAGATAAGACAAATGACCCAATGAGTCAGCCGGGTAAAGTTCCTGAAGACTTTCCGGGAAAAGTAATCCCGGCAGGCAACGGTGCCAATGTAATAGTGACCTCATTAGATAAAATTATTAACTGGGGCAGATCCAATTCCTTATGGTCTTTATACTTTGGAACGAGTTGTTGTGCTATTGAAATGATGCAGACCGGTGCAGCCCGCCATGATTATTCCAGATTTGGATTTGAAGTTGCCAGACCTTCGCCCAGACAAGCCGATTTGATAATTATAGCAGGGACAATAGTCAACAAAATGGCCCCTGTACTAAGACGCTTATACGATCAGATGGCCGAACCAAAATATGTTATAGCCATGGGAGCCTGTGCCATATCTGGAGGTCCCTTTTTCTACAACACGTATTCAGTAGTAAAAGGTGCAGACCATGTTATCCCCGTGGATGTATATGTGCCTGGTTGTCCCCCCAGACCTGAAGCATTGTTAGAAGGTATGCTGATGCTACAGGATAAAATAAGGACAGAAAATATGAAACATAAAATAAATCCAATTGACGGGTTTGATGAAGGCTTATAAAAAATAGATGAAGAACGAAGAATTACAGGAATTAATTGGCAGTTGGAGTCCCAATCTGACATTTACTGAAGAAGGGTCTCAATACCTCAATGTAACGGTTCCAATAGAAGAATTGCATGACATCATGTTCAAATTGAAACATAATGATGAAACAGATCTTGATTATTTGTTTTGCTTAAGTGGTGTAGATTGGGGCGAAGAACTGGGTGTTGTTTACCATTTGGAATCCACAAACTTCAGGCACATCCTTGTAGTAAAAACGCAAACGGCAGAAAGAGAAAATCCTGTTATAGATTCAGTTTATGATATTTGGGCAACAGCAGAGTTTCACGAACGTGAAGTATTTGATTTTTTTGGAATAATATTTACCAATCATCCTAACCTTAAACGCCTTTTCTTAACGGATGATTGGGATGGTTTCCCATTGCGAAAGGACTATGAAGACAACATTAATATGATTATCAAATAATCAGTTATGGAGACAACCACCCTTACCAGCAACTTTAAATCTGAAGAATATTTCATAAACATGGGGCCACAACACCCCGCAACCCATGGCGTTCTCAGGCTTTTGCTTACAATAGATGGTGAGATTATAAAAAAAGTTGAACCAGACCTGGGTTATATTCATCGTTCCATTGAAAAAATGTGTGAACGCGATAGTTATCAGCAAATAGTTCACCTAACGGATAGAATGGATTATTTGTCTGCCAACATAAATAATGAAGCCGTTTGTCTTACTGTTGAAAATGCTTTGCAACTTGAAATTCCGGATCGTGTAAAAGTAATTAGAACTATAATTGGTGAACTTACAAGAATATCCTCACATTGTTTATGGTGGGGAGTTATGGGTATGGATGTTGGGGCTTTAACAACCTATTTTTACGGCTTTAGAGACCGCGAACTCCTTAATGATATATTTGAGGAAACATGTGGTGCTCGCCTAACCATGAATTATAATGTCCCTGGTGGACTAATGTTTGATATTCATCCTAATTTTGTAAAAAGAGTTAAAGAATTTATTACACATTTCAAGACCAAGCTTCCAGAATACGACCGTCTGCTTACGGATAATGTCATTTTTCAAAAAAGAGCTATTGGTGTAGGTGTACTAAGCAAGGAAGACGCTATATCTTACGGGGCCTCCGGGCCTGTAGGCAGAGCTTCCGGGTATTCCTGTGATGTAAGAAAACACCATCCTTACAGTGCTTTGGATAAAGTAACATTTA
>NZ_JBATGR010000085.1:0-1648 GCF_049665975.1 Eudoraea sp. | reverse complement strand
AGGCAAATTCCTGTACTGGACGCAACAGAATATGGTATCATTGTTAATGAGGCTTTTGCCGCAGGTGGGGGCAGTTTGCCTTATCCCGATGTTTCTTCTTTGGGGAGAGGTACCGACTGGCAAGATGAAGTATTCCAAACCGCTCCGATAATTAACCAAAATATTACTGTAAGCGGAGGTGGTGAAAAAACAACATTTTCTGCTGCATCGTCTTATTTAACTCAGGATGGGATTGTAGGAGGTCCTAAGGCTAATTTTAGAAGATATACTACCAGAGTTAATTTAAATTCAGAAATCTTTGAAGATTTCAATGTGGTGGCCAACCTCCTATATACCGGTACGAATCGAAAAACACTTCCGGAAAACGCTTTAGGATCAGTACTGTTTAATGCACTTAACAATGCACCTGCTTTTGCAGTAAAAGATAGAAATGGTGAATTTACCCTTGCTGAAGGCCTGGGTAATGAAGTAATTAACCCTCTGGCTCAGGTTGCAAATACCTTTAATCAAACTAATGTAGATAAGATAAGCGGAAAATTAGGAGTCAGCTATCTTTTCCTGAACGATTTTACTGCAGAAGCCAGCTTTCAGTTTAACTATGCAGAGGTCAAAGGAAAAAGCTTTAACCCAACTGTATTTTACGGATCGGGAAAAGTCTTTAATAATACGGGCAGGCCAACGCTTTTCGTAAATAAGGATATATTCAGGGACTATACGTTTGACGCCTTTATAAACTATGATAAAACCCTGGGTGAAGATCATAATATAAAAGGAACCCTGGGAACATCTGTATTTGAAACCAGTGGTATATTCTCCGGAACTACACAGGGATTTTTTGAATCGGATGTAGACTTTGCATCAGCCAGAATAGAAGATACCGTGGATCAGCAAAATGGCTTAAAGGATAGCGGATTAAGTGGTGAGTTTAGGGATAGGCTATTATCTTACTTCCTAAGAGCCCAATACAATTATAAAGGTAAATACCTTGTTTCGGCCATTATAAGAAGGGACGGATCCTCTAAGTTTGGACCTAATAATAGATTTGGTTATTTTCCTTCAGGCTCCGTTGGATGGGTAGCTTCAGATGAAAACTTTTTAGAAGATAGTAATGTAATTAACTTCTTGAAATTAAGGGGAAGTTATGGTATAGTTGGAAATGACAGAATACCCAGTAATGCTTTTAGATCGGTTTTATCCGGCGAAGCTACTTATGTTTTATCCAATCAACTTGTTTTTGGTAAAGCGGTTGGGGTACTTTCAAATCCGGAAATTCAATGGGAAGAACAAAAAACATTAGATGTTGGTGTAGATATAAGGTTAATTGACAATAGGATTGATATCACAGCAGATTACTTTAATAAACGAACAGACGGACTCTTACTACAACCTCCGGTTTCAGGAATATTGGGGGCTGCTGCTCCCGGGTCACAACCCCCTGTTGTAAATGCAGGTCTCGTTGAAAACAGTGGATTTGAATTTGCCATCGGATACAGTAACAACTCTTCTAATGACTTCACTTTTGGAATAAATTATAATGTTACTTTTTTAAATAACGAGGTAATTTCTGTGAATAATGGAGTCGGTTTTATTGCTGCGGGATCTTTTGGTGTAGGCCAGGAACCACCATCAAGAATGGAAGGAGGAAAAC
>NZ_JBATGR010000084.1:0-4078 GCF_049665975.1 Eudoraea sp. | reverse complement strand
ATCCACGTCTATCCATTTTGGTGTATTGGCTATCCCGTCGGCTTCTTCCCCTCTGGCTGAGATACTCTTCAGGCCTTTTGGCTGAATTGCCCAGTAGACCACATCAGCAATATGGCACCAGAAATCGGCAAATACCCCACCGGAATAATCCATAAAATACCTATAGGTAAAATGGCATTTTGCAGGAATATAATCTACATATGGCGCTGGTCCCAGCCACATATCCCAATCCAGGGATTTGGGAATAGGCTTTATTGCAGTTTCTGTTAAATCCGGAGGCCCCCCAGTTTTCCACAACCTCACGGTGTGCACTTTACCAATGGCCCCGGCCTGGATCAATTCAACTACTCTATGGTAATTATCTGTAGCATGGATCTGGGTTCCTAACTGAAAAATACGGTTGTTCTTCTTCTGATTTTTAAGCATCAGCTGTCCTTCTTTTACATCATAAGAAAGTGGTTTTTCACCGTAGACATCTTTCCCGGCCTGGAAGGCAAGGCTGGTAATCTGGCTGTGCCAATGATCCGGAGTAGCGCAGGTGATAGCGTCAATATCGTTTCGATCCAAAATTTTCCGAAAATCTTTATACCCGCTGACTTTAGATCCCGGTTGAAGACTTTCCAAAGTTTTTAAGCTATCGGCTAAATGCAATTCATCTACATCACAAAGGGCAACCACCTCTACTTCATCTAAACCGGCGAACCATTTTATATGGTTATTTCCCATGCCACCAACCCCAATATGAGCTACGCGAAGCCGGTCACTAGCCGCTACTTTCCCTGCCAGTGAGGGTAGGAGGGTTAATCCCATAAGGCCCAGGCTACTTTTTTTTACAAATTCCCGACGGTTGTGTTTAGGTGCTTTCATAGTAGAGTTTTTTGCCCTTTTAAAGTACAA
The DNA here is from genome assembly GCF_049665975.1 of Eudoraea sp. Lineage (GTDB taxonomy): Bacteria > Bacteroidota > Bacteroidia > Flavobacteriales > Flavobacteriaceae > Eudoraea. The sequence goes on along the minus strand of NZ_JBATGR010000084.1, from coordinate 3,181 downwards.
AAAAAAGTGTCACTATTATAGCCTGAAGTTACAAGAGGGTAGTCCCGACACTGGGATGTCCTTCAAAAGAAGTCAGTTTAATATTAAATTCCTTTTCATACGCTTCAGAAGCCGATTTAATAAATGCATCTGCTGTATCTTCATGAACTAAGTTGATGGTGCATCCGCCAAAGCCACCACCCATCACCCGGGCACCTAATACTTCCATTATATTTTTTGAAAAATCCACTAAGAAATCCAGTTCGCGGCAACTTACTTCATATAAAGTTCGCAGGCCATCATGCGTTTGGTACATCAAAGCTCCAAGTGTTTTTAAATCGCCCATTTTTAAAGCTTCTACCGCATCCAACACCCTGTTGTTTTCTTCCACAACATATATACATCTATCCAGCACTTTGGGACTCATAGCCGTTTTACAAGTCTCGATCATTTTGAGATTGGCATCCCTTAGTGATGCCACGTAGGGATATTGTTTTTGCAGGATGGCTACTCCTTCTTCGCACTCTTTTCTTCTGGTGTTGTACTCACTACTGGCCAGGCTGTGAGAAACATTGCTGTTCAATAAAACTAATTTGTAGGGAGCTATCACAAATGGCACATAGGTATGCCTCATACTTTTACAATCCAGTAAGATAACATGATCTTTTTTACTCATTACAGAAGCAAACTGGTCCATGATCCCACATTGGGTACCTACATAATTATGTTCTGCATCCCTGGAAAGCGTCACAATCTCATGTTTAGACAGTCCAAGGTCAAAAAGTTCATTCAGCCCAAAGGCCAGGCCACATTCAAGGGCAGCCGAAGAACTCACCCCTGAACCAATCGGCAGATCACTTTCTATAGTACATTGAAACCCTTTTAGTGTCTTACTTCTTTTATAAATCTCATACAACACTCCAAGGATGTAGTTTTCCCATTGGGTGTTGCTCGGGGAGATATGTTTAAGATCTACAACTAGTGCTTTAGCATATCCCTTACTTCTAATTTCACATTGTGTATCCGTATTATTTCTTTGAAGTTTAAAGCGAATTCTTTTGTCAATGGCTGTAGGCAGCACATAGCCCAGGTTATAGTCGGTATGCTCCCCAATGATATTGATCCTCCCCGGGGAATCTACGATCACTTTATCCAAACCTTTATCATCCATTTTTTTAATTGAGATCTTTTGCTTTTAATCTTAAAATTTTCTATCGGGGTCAAATGGTTTAATATCCATTGCGGGTTTTTTATTATCAATAATTTCTGAAACGAGTTTCCCTGTGGCCGGACCAAGACTCCAGCCCATCATGGCGTGCCCTGTGGCATAAATAAGGTTGTTATAAAATTTACTCCTGCCAATATATGGCAGACCGTCCGGACTTACCGGCCGAAGCCCGCTTTTGGCATTTGCCTTGTCCTCCCTACTTATTTCAATTTCCGGGTAATAACTTTTTGCAGCCCTGGCAATGGCCTCAACCCTCTCTTTTCTAATGGTATCGTTTATACCCGAGAATTCCATAGTTCCGGCAAAACGAGTAAAACCCTGCATAGGGGTCACGGCAGTTTTGGCTTCCATAAGTACAGCCGGAATGCTTATCCCTGTTGTTTTTTTTACATTAATTGAATATCCTTTCCCTGCCTGAAGGGGTAGTTTAATCTTCATTTGTCTGGAAATTTTACCACTCCAGGAACCGGCTGCCAAAACTACTTCGTCTGCATTGTATGATGCCTTGGAGGTTCTTATTTCTGTGATTTTGCTGCCGGAAGTTGAAATCTCCTGCACTTCTTCATTGGTTTTCAGATCTACCCCGGCTTCCCTGAGATGTTTTACCATCTTGGGCATAAATTCAGTCGGTGTGGTATGGCCGTCGCATTCATAGTGGATGGCTCCTTTTACATCTAATTTCACATTCGGTTCCAGTTTCTTTAATTGGGCCAAGTCCAAATTTTTTACTTCAAGTCCGAGAAAACTGGCCTTCTCTGCCACATCTAATTCATCTTCCCCTGCTTTGTCTGTTTTGTAAAGCATTAACAGACCTTTTCGTTCCAGTTGAAATTCACCTAGATCATCAGATGCATAGATGTCTTCAAACAAGCCACGGCTTAAAATATTAATATCCTTGATCACCGGAATGGCCTTTGCTACTTTAGCAGGGGTGGAAGACTTGTGAAAATACCAGGACCATCTGAAAAAAGCGGGATCCCATCTGGGTTTCATATAAAAAGGACTTGCCGAATTAAACATCCATTTAATGCCTTTAACAATCATCCCTGGAGAAGCCAGCGGAATAATATGGCTCGGAGTAATATAACCCGCGTTAACAAAAGAAGCTCCGGCAGTTAAGTCAGATTTGTCTATAACGGTCACCTGGTGCCCAGCCTTGTTTAAATAATAGGCAGAACTTAAACCGGCAATGCCTCCACCAATAATAATTATGCATCTACTCATATTAAATTACTTGAAACCCCTCAGCAAATGGGTCATCATCATCAATTTTTATTTTATTGTATCCATAAATCCTGGCCCACCCTTTAATACTGGGGATAATGGCTATTCTGTTTTCTAAAGTAGTAACTTCTTCAATACGTCCTATAAACTGAGACCCGATAATACTCTCATGGATAAAATCTTCACCAGGTTTCAGGAGGCCTTTTGCATGCCATTGAGCCATCCGTGCCGAGGTGCCTGTGCCACAGGGCGAACGATCAATAGCATTGTCCCCATAAAAAACAGCATTCCGGGCTGTGGCATTTGGTGCTAAGGTGCTGCCGGTCCACAGAATGTGGCTCACATCTCTGATGGTCTCATTTTCGGGATGAATAAATTCATTAGGGTATTTTGTATTGATAGCCTCTCGTATTTCCCGACTAAACTGTATAAGCTTAGCGGCACTATAATCCTGAATTCCAGCAAAGTTTTCCTGAGGATCTATGATGGCATAAAAATTCCCACCATAAGAAACATCAAACACCAAATGGCCTAAATAAGTGCTTTCAATACTTAATTCCTCAGCTGCAAGAAAAGATTTTACGTTGTTGAATTTTACCCATTCTACTTTTTTACCTGTTTGCTGATATTCAACTTCAACCAAACCTGCAGGGGTTTCCAAACGAATTTTTCCGGGAATTTTAGGGTGTATTAGGCCTTCTTCAATTCCAATGGTTATGGAACCAATAGTGCCATGTCCGCACATAGGCA
>NZ_JBATGR010000083.1:0-1559 GCF_049665975.1 Eudoraea sp. | reverse complement strand
TAGAGCAAGATGATATTCAAGAGATAGAACCTGAACAAGAAGTGCCTATTGACAATTCGGCCCGGCTAGAGGCTAAAAATCTCTATTTAGATTATTACCTCGCTTCTCAAACCTCCGGATCAGACATGTCCTGGACTGGTGATGAACCTTCCTGTGACCCGGGAAACGTCCCAGAACTCACGAAGGCTAAAATACTACAACGTCTGGACTACTACAGAAAGGCAGTAGGTTTAAATAATATAATTTCTGAGAATATTTCGAAAAGTGATAAAGCCCAGATGGCAGCTTTAATTATGAATGCTAATGATCAGCTAGACCACGACCCTCCTTCTTCATGGAAGTGTTATACTACTGAAGGCAATGAAGGAGCTGGTAATTCTCTCCTAACTATGACCAAAAACGCAGAGGCTATAGATTCATACATAAGAGACCAGGGAGCAGATAATGGCCCTGTAGGCCATAGGAGGTGGTTGTTATGGCCCCGTTTACAGGAAATAGGCATTGGTAACACAAATAGATCAAATGCCATATGGGTGTTGGGAAATGCAGGCACCCCCCCGTCTGACGTTCCCGATTTTGTCTCCTGGCCACCTAAAGGTTTTATTCCAGATAGGCTTGTTTTTCCAAGATGGTCGTTCTCAATTGCCGGGGCAAATTTCTCTGCTACTACGGTTTCAATGCTGGATTCAAATAACAATGCTATAAATCTTCAAATTGAGGAATTAAGTAATTCCTATGGCGACCCTACCGTTGTTTGGATACCTGAAAACATCAATACTAATATAACTGCCGACACATCCTACACAATTACCCTTAAAAATGTGGAGCTTAGTGGGGTGTTAATGGATTATTCCTACCAGGTTACCTTGTTTGACCCTAATAATTGACCTGACCAAGATCATTTCATAAGATTAATCCCTTTTATACTTTTAACCAGAGTTACGCTACAAAGCGTAAAATTTATCAACATCTAAAATCTGGAATTATGAAAAAATTTATTCTTAGTTTATTGGTTATTGGCCTAACTAGCCAGGTATATTCACAAATTACCAAAGTGGAAGAACTATCTGAAGTTGTAGTTACAGCTGTGAACTACAAATACTTAAACCAAACGGATAACAAAGTGGCTGCAGTACCTGTCCAAATGCTTCAACGTAAGGTTGCCGCATATGATGTAACTACTAAAGAATATTATCAGGATGATTATGACTACTATACTGTGGAATTCTATATTCCCGATGGAAAGATCGTTGCCGCATATGATCCTGATGGCAAGATTCTGAGAACTATTGAAAAATACAACGACATTAAATTACCAGACGCTGTATCTAAAGCATTGTTAGAGCGTTTTCCTAACTGGGAAATAGTAAGTGATGTTTATCGGGTTACTTATTCAGATAAAAAGGGTGCCAAAAAGCATTATAAACTTAAATTGCAAAATGGGGATAAAACAATGAAAGTTAAGATGAATGAAGACGGAGAATTTCTATAATTCTTATCCGTTACAACAGTTAAAGTTGACCCCATAAATAGCAACTTTGAAAAGGCCAGGTGTTCAT
>NZ_JBATGR010000082.1:0-2967 GCF_049665975.1 Eudoraea sp. | reverse complement strand
TCCTCCCCCAATATAACATAAGTTAGGAAGGACCACTTCCTGGTAAAGTGGTCTTGTAACCACATTTGGTGAAAATCTTTCAGGATGGGCATTTAGTTCCAGCAGTATTTCATCCTTAGTAAATTTAATGTCGGTATTATTAACATAAAAAAAGCCTTCTCTTTCGAACAGTCTTTCCCGTAAGCCATCCTTTAAATAAAAGTGATTGATCTCCCTGGGGTTAACCTGAATATCATATGAAGAAGATACAGATTCAAGGGCAGTTATAGTCTCACTTACCCTTGTATAAGAGAGGTTTTCAAGGATGTCTTTTTCTATATAGGGAATGAAAAGGTTTTTTAGTTTAACATCATCGCCATCAACAATGACCAGACCATATTCCCCAAAAAGCGTATCAGCGAGGTATCTGGTAGCTTCAGAAAGTGAATTGTGCTCCAGGTAAGCTTTTTTGAAAAGATCTTTTAGGTTTTCTGCATTGTTATTATGGCCCACTTCTTTTGAAAAAGCATCAAATACAGCTTCTAAACCTTCAATACTTAACCTACCTACCGCTCCGGAAGAATTGTGATTCCATTGTATCTTTTTGCTGTGCAGATTAAAATAATTAATCTCGTCAAAATCATGATCTTCTGTGGCCATCCAGTATACTGGTACAAAATTATTCCCGGGATAAGCCTTTTTTAAAGCTTTTGCAAGATTTATAGTACTGATAATCTTATATAAAAAATATAATGGCCCTGTAAAGATATTAAGCTGATGTCCTGTGACCACTGTAAAAGTTTCGTCTTGTGCCAAAGCTGAAATATTGGACAATGTAGTCTTTGAAGCCTTTACATCCTCATATTGTTCTTGAAGTACCTGTTTTAGTATTTTCCTGCTTGTCTGTGGATACGAATTGGACTTCTCCTCTATTTGAGCCTTAAATTCTTCAATTTTTGGAAACCTGTTGTAAAAAGGTTTTAGCTTCTTATTTTCGTCCAGATAGTCGGAAATAAGTGAAGAAAAATATCCGGTTTTTTTAAATGGTATACAGGCTACTTCCATAGAAACTTCTATAATCCGATCAAAGATAAAATTCTCGGGTTTTACTCTTCCCAAAAATACGTTAAGATGTATTAACAACATAGAAATGAGGAATCAATTCCCTGCATGCCTCACAGCTTGGCGACTCATAAACGAATAACACCGAACTTAAAATGTAATTTCCCAAATATTCTTTAGCTTTGGCACACTAATTTGAAACCCCTGTTTATGAAGCGACTATTAGCTGTATTATCTTTAATTATCACCCTCAGTTTAAGTGCACAAGAACTAAAATCGCCCTCAGAATTCCTGGGATATGAGCTTGGAACAAGATTTACGCGCCATCATCGGGTAGTGGACTATTATCAGTACCTGTCTGAGGCTGCAAAAGACCGTGTGCAACTAAATGAATACGGAAAAACAAATGAAAACAGACCGTTGCTTTTGGCCTATATTTCATCAGTTGCAAATATGGAAAAACTTGAAGCCATAAGGGAGGAACATTTAAAAAGCACAAGTGGAACAGGTAAATCTACAAAAGCCATCGTTTGGCTAAGCTACAATGTGCATGGTAATGAAAGTGTAAGTACAGAAGCTTCTATGCAAACCATTTATGCATTACTAACCAGTAAGCAGTCCTATCTGGAAAACACAATAGTAATTATAGACCCCTGCATTAACCCGGACGGGCGCGACAGGTATGTGAACTGGTACAATCAATATAAAAACACTCCTAATCAGTTAAATCCGGAGAGCAAGGAACATCACGAAGGTTGGTGGAGTGGACGCAGCAATCATTATATGTTCGATTTAAACCGGGATTGGGCATGGCTTACCCAGATAGAAAGCCGGCAAAGACTTCGATATTACAATAAATGGCTGCCACATATACATGTGGATTTTCATGAACAAAGCATGGATTCTCCTTATTATTTTGCTCCGGCATCTGAACCGTTTCATGAAGTGATTACAGATTTTCAGCGAGATTTTCAGGAGACCATAGGAAAGAACCACGCCAAATATTTTGATGCCAACGGATGGTTCTACTTTACAAAGGAACGCTTTGATCTTTTTTACCCCAGTTACGGAGACACTTACCCTACCTATAATGGTGCCATTGGGATGACTTATGAGCAGGGTGGTGGAGGCAGAGCCGGACTAGGGGTTATTACAAGCAATGGAGATACCCTTACATTAAAAGACCGTATTGCGCATCATTATACTACTGGAATGTCTACCGTGGAGGTTGCCGCCAATAATGTGACAAGACTCAATGAGGAGTATCAAAAATTCTATCAACCTAAAAATTATAAATACAAAAGTTATATCCTAAAAGGTTCTGAAGATAATTTAAGAACACTTACACAACTTCTGAATGAACATGAGGTGAGTTATAGTTATGGCACCGGTGCTACGGTAAAAGGGTTTAAGTATAAAAATGGTAAATCAGGAAGTTTAAAAACCAGTGCTAAAAGTATTATTGTTTCTACCAACCAAACACGAGGAACCCTGGTTAAAGTACTTTTTGAACCTAATGCCAAGTTGAGTGATTCACTGACCTATGACATTACTGCATGGTCCCTGCCCTATGCCTACGGATTAGATGCAATAGCTTCCGAAAGCTTGATAAGTGGAACTTCTAAGGCAGAAACGCCTGTGAAAAATGAGGTATTGAACACAAATACCTATGCATTCCTGACAGATTGGGACGGTATGGACGATGCCCGATTCTTAGCAGAATTACTTCAAAAAAGAATACGCGTACGCCAGGCTCAAAAACCGTTCACCCTGGCAGGTAAAAGACATGAGCGCGGAAGTCTTATAATTACGAAATCTGATAATGACAATAAAGCCGAATTTACCAAAATCCTCAGTGAGGTTGCTGATAAACATCATAAATCACTAACAGCAGTTAATAGTGGATTTGTGGATGAGGGAAAGGAC
>NZ_JBATGR010000081.1:0-11055 GCF_049665975.1 Eudoraea sp. | reverse complement strand
CAAACTGTTGTAGCACTATGGCTACCAAAAATAGCCGGAAAGAGGCTCCTAACACCCGGGAAATAAAGAAAGACAAAGCACCTACTTTATAACTGACAATACCAAAGCGCTCTTTGAGGTACTCATAAATTGAGATAACATTCAAGCGGTAATAGATAGGCATCAGTATAAAAGCGACAACAAAATATCCTACCAGATACCCGAAAACAACCTGCATATAGCTAAACTGGGAACTTTCTACCCAGCCGGGAACGGATATAAAAGTGACGCCAGATAATGAAGCACCAATCATACCAAAAGCTACCAAATACCAAGGCGACTGTTTTCCTGCTTTAAAAAAATCAGCATTGGAATCGTTTTTTCCGGTGAAATAAGAGATAAGCAATAGCAAGAAGAAATAACCGCCAATAAGAAGCAGAATATGCGATGCTGTCATAAAAATAAATTACTGGCGCAAAGTACAAAAACTTAAAACATTATGTAATTTTGTCATTATGGAATTTTCATCTAAACTCTTAGAAAATGCGGTTTACCATATGTCTCAGTTACCGGGAATTGGAAAACGTACTGCTTTGCGGTTAGTACTTCACCTTTTCAACCAACCAGGGGAACAGACGTCAGATTTATCTGGTTCACTTTTAACGCTTAGAGAGGAAATTAAATTTTGTTCAAATTGCCATAATATATCAGATGTTGCTCTATGTCAAATCTGTGCAAACCCTAAAAGGGTGCAAGATATGGTTTGTGTAGTTGAGGATATTAGAGATGTAATGGCTATTGAAAACACTGGTCAATACCTAGGGTTATATCATGTGCTTGGAGGTAAAATATCTCCGATGGAAGGTGTTGGCCCACAGGATTTAACCATTTCTTCTTTGATCTCCAAAGTAAGTCAAAATCAGATAAAGGAACTGATTTTTGCCCTGAGCTCTACCATGGAAGGCGATACTACTAACTTTTATATATATAAACAATTAAAGCCTTTTAATATAAAAATCTCTACCATTGCCAGAGGTATTTCGGTGGGTGATGAATTGGAATATGCAGATGAAGTAACATTGGGAAGAAGCATTCTTAACAGAATTCCATTTGAAGGGTCTTTGAAGGCTACATGAAGATAATTCATGCAATAAATTTAAATATAGGGACGTTTTTTTAGTATTTTTGCAAAAAATTTATTCAAAAAAGCACTTTAAATAGTAATATGGCAAAATTTGAATTGAAATTGCCGCAAATGGGTGAAAGTGTTGCAGAAGCAACCTTAACTGCTTGGTTAAAGGATGTTGGCGATACAATAGAAATGGATGAGGCGGTTTTTGAAATTGCGACAGATAAAGTAGACTCTGAAGTGCCCAGCGAAGTTGAGGGTGTTTTGACGGAGAAACTTTTTAATATAGACGACATCATAAAAGTTGGACAGACAGTGGCTGTTATAGAGCTGGAAGGAGAATCAGATCCTATTGGGGTCACCCAAGCAGACCAAAAAGAAGAATTGACTGAAATTTTTCCAGAGTCAGTATCCGTCTTAGAAGAAAATGTGACCCATGTTCAGGAAGCTGTTGGCAGCACTGTTCAAGGTTTGGCTGATACCACCCGCTTTTATTCTCCCCTTGTTAAAAATATTGCCAGGGAGGAAGGTATAATAGCAGCAGAATTAGATAGTATAGAGGGTACAGGTAAAGAAGGCAGGGTTACCAAAAATGATATTCTGGACTATATAAAAAATCGGAAGCCTGAAATTACTCCGGGTGAAAAACCAGTTGTAGCGCCGGTTAAGGCTCCTGAGCCTTTGCAGCAACAAGCGGCTGTTAGTACAGAGCCACATCAGGTTACAAGGGTACAGTCAAGTGGTGAAGATGAGATTATTCCAATGACAAGGATGGGTAAACTTATTGCCCATCATATGATAGAGAGTATCTCTACTTCGGCTCACGTTCAAAGTTTTATTGAAGTAGACGTTACCAAAGTGGTTGCCTGGAGGAATAAGGTTAAGGATGTATTCCTGAAAAATGAAGGAGAAAAGTTAACATTTACCCCTATTTTTATGGAGGCTGTGGCAAAGGCCTTGAAGAAATACCCAATGGTTAACATTTCAGTCGATGGAGAAACAGTGATAAAGAAAAAGAATATTAATATTGGAATGGCTGCTGCATTGCCCGATGGTAATCTTATTGTACCTGTAATTAAAAATGCGGATCAGCTAAATTTGGTTGGAATGGCCAAAGTAGTCAATGATCTGGCCAGCAGGGCAAGAAATAATGCACTTAAACCAGATGAGGTAAAAGACGGCACCTATACCGTCACAAACGTAGGGTCTTTTGGAAGTGTTTTTGGGACACCAATTATTAACCAACCTCAGGTGGCAATATTGGCCCTGGGAGCCATTCGAAAAATGCCGGCTGTCATAGAAACAGCGGAGGGCGACTTTATAGGTATCCGTAGTAAAATGTTTCTTTCTCATAGTTATGATCATCGTATTGTAAATGGGGCCCTTGGCGGGATGTTCGTTAAAACCGTTGCAGACTACCTTGAAGCATGGGATGTAGATAGGGAGATTTAGTCTTTTTTTGGAAGTTACCGAATGTGATATATGTAGACTTTCATTTCAATAATGTTATCTTAAATACTTTTAGATGATATGTTAATTGGACTGCCTTTGTTCAAAATCTCTTAAAAGATATGTTTTTAAGTCCTGTTTAACTTTATTTTAAAAATTATCTTTGCTTAAATATCCCACTATTATGGAACTAAAACTCAGCAAACCAATCTGTTTTTTTGATTTGGAAACCACGGGCACCAATGTCGCCAAAGACCGGATTGTCGAAATTTCTATTCTGAAAGTATATCCTAATGGTAATAAAGAAAGCAAAACCTGGCTAGTTAATCCTGAAATGACCATTCCTGATGAGGTAGTCGCTATTCATGGTATTTCTAATGAAAAAGTGGCCAGCGAGCCTACTTTTAAGGAATTGTCCAGAGAAATTTTCAACATAATAAAAGATTGTGACCTGGCCGGTTTTAATTCAGATCGCTTTGATATTCCTTTGCTGGCGGAAGAAATGCTTCGATCAGAAATTGATTTCGATCTAAAAAACATGTTATCTGTAGATGTTCAAACCATTTTTCATAAGATGGAAAAACGAACCCTGGAGGCAGCATATAAATTTTATTGCGATAAAGACCTTAATAATGCTCATAGTGCTGAAGCAGATACCATGGCAACTTACGAAGTCCTTCTATCTCAGTTAGATCGTTATCCAGACCTTGAAAACAACATAAAGAAGCTGTCTGATTTTTCAAGACGGAAACAGTCTGTAGATTTTGCAGGTTTTATTGTTTTGGATGAAAATGGGGAAGAAGTATTTTCATTTGGGAAACATAAGGGTAAAAAAGTACTGGAAGTATTGGACCAGGAACCAGGTTATTTTGGATGGATCCTGAATGCGGATTTTCCTCTGTATACAAAAAAGGTACTTACTCAGATAAAACTAAGTCAGCTGAATAATAAATTAAACTAAAATAAATAGGAATTTGTAGATGAAAATCATTTGTATTGGTCGTAATTATGTGGATCATATAAAGGAACTGGCCAATGAAAGGCCCAAAGATCCGGTGGTATTTATCAAGCCCGATTCTGCAGTTCTTCCGAAGGAACAAGATTTTTATATCCCGGAGTTCTCCAATGAAATCCATTACGAAATAGAAGTTTTGGTAAAAATTAAAAAAGTTGGAAAACATATAAATGAGAAATTTGCCCATACCTATTATGATGAGATTGGGCTGGGTATAGATTTTACAGCAAGGGATCTACAATCCAGGTTAAAAGAAAAAGGTCTTCCCTGGGAGATTTCTAAAGGTTTTGATGGCTCGGCTGTAATTGGAAAATGGGTAGATAAGAAGAATTTTCGAGACTTGAACGATATGAATTTTTCCCTTTCCAAAAATGGGACTATTGTCCAAAAGGGGAATACAGCTTTAATGCTTTGGAATATAGATTCACTAATTTCATATGTATCTAAATTCTTTATGTTAAAGAAGGGAGATATAATTTTTACCGGAACTCCCGCTGGTGTTGGTAAAATAAGTGCAAATGATTACCTTTCAGCTAAGCTTGAAGGTGAAGAATTACTTACCGTAAAAATTAAATAAATGATATACAGTTTGGATAAAATAAATGAGATGGCTGAAGGGGATGAGGATTTCATAAACTCTGTTATTTCTGTATTCCTTGAGGAAGTTCCCCAGGATCTTGAAGATCTTGAGAAGGCAATTGAAAATGGTGATTACGAAAACGTCTATAAACTGGCACATAAAATAAAACCGAATGTGGATTTATTAGGCATGGAACAAAGCAGAATAATTGCCCTTGATATTGAAACATTAGGTAAAAATCCAGAAAACAAGGAAGAAATTGAGAATAAGTTTCCGCTATTAAAGAAAGATATTCATCAGGTAATTACGGAACTTAAAAAAGACTTTAATTTCTGATGTTTGCCGAAATTATTACCATTGGCGATGAAATTCTAATTGGCCAAATAGTAGATACAAACTCTGCCTATATAGCCAGTAAATTAAACAAGATTGGAGTTTCGGTATTCCAGATAACTTCTGTTCAGGACGATAGATCTCATATACTAAAGGCTTTGTCAGATGCTGAAAAGCGAGCAGAAATCATCATCATTACAGGTGGTTTAGGGCCAACCAAGGATGATATAACAAAACATACGATTTGTGAGTTTTTAGATGATCAGCTGATTGAAAACAAGCAGGTATTGACTCACATTGAAGAGTTGTTTAAGAATTATATTTCAACTCCTATCTCCAATATTAATAGGCAACAGTCTTTCGTGCCCTCTAAAGCTAAAGTATTACACAATGCCTATGGCACAGCCCCGGGGATGTGGATCGCAACAGATAGAGCCACTTTTATTTCACTTCCGGGAGTTCCTTTTGAGATGAAAAATCTTATAAATAATGAAGTTATCCCAAAGATTGTGGAAACTTTTGATCGTCCACATATTTACCATAAGACGATTATGACCTATGGCCTGGGTGAAAGCGCCATTGCAGAAAGAATAGAGGATTGGGCGGAAAATTTACCTTCTTTTGTTAAGCTGGCTTACCTCCCCAATTTAGGTAAAGTTCGGTTGCGATTAACGGCAAAAGGAGCAGACAAGGATGTTATAGAAGATGCGGTCAAAGAAGAATCGGCAAAATTGTATTCCATAATCGGGGATATCATATATGGGGAAGAAGAGGATGGGTCTATAGAATCAGGAGTTGCCAAATTGCTTACTTCAAAGAAAATGACCCTGGCCACAGCTGAAAGTTTTACCGGAGGCAAAATAGCAGAACAAATTACCGCTATTCCAGGTGCCTCGGCTTATTTTTTAGGGAGTGTGGTAAGTTATGCTACCCAGGTTAAAATAAATGTTCTTAAGGTTCCTGAGGAATTGATAAAAAAGAATTCTGTAGTAAGTGCAGAAGTTGCAAGAGCAATGGCTGTTAATGTCAGGGAATTATTTAAAGCAGACTTTGCAATGGCAACAACCGGTAATGCGGGCCCTACAAAAGGTGATTCTGATGCTGAAATAGGGACTGTCTATATCGCAATTGCTACTCCAAATGATGTATTGGTTGAAAAATTTACAATGGGAAATCACCGCACTAGAATCGTTCAAAAAGCAGTACATAAGGCTTTCCAGATGCTGCAAAAAGAAATTTTAAAATTCTAGAAGAGAATTTTGTCCATCACACAAAAATGAATTAAATTTGCACCCTGTTTAAAATCAAGTAAAAAGTAGCGTAATGTCAAAAGTTTGTGAACTTACCGGAAAGAGAGCTATGTTTGGGAATAATGTATCCTTCTCTATCAATAAAACAAGGAGGAGATTTAATGTAAATCTTTCCAAGAAACGTTTTTATATTCCGGAGGAAGATAGATGGATTACTTTAAAAGTTTCTACCAGGGCTCTTAAATCGATAAACAAAAAGGGCATTTCAGCTGTTTTAAAGGAAGCTAGAGCAAAAGGATTGATTAAATAATCCTTCAATATATAGATTACGATGGCAAAAAAAGGAAACAGAGTTCAGGTAATATTAGAGTGCACAGAGCATAAAAACTCTGGTATGCCGGGAACATCAAGATATATTACAACCAAGAACAAGAAGAATAGCCCTGATAGGTTAGAGGTTAAAAAATTTAATCCTATTCTCAAGAAAATGACTGTTCATAAAGAGATAAAATAAGAAAGCATGGCAAAGAAGACCGTAGCGAGTTTACAATCCAGTTCTAAAAGACTTACCAAAGCTATAAAAATGGTAAAATCACCTAAAACAGGTGCATATACTTTTGTAGAATCTGTTATGCCACCAGAAATGGTGAACGAATGGTTGAATAAGAAGTAACAAACTGACTAAAATTTAGTTCTGAGCCGCTTTCTGTTGAGAGCGGCTTTTTTAATTTCATATATTTGCCTATTGACTTTTTTGAGGTAACATGAGTTTATTTAAAAAAATATTTACATCCCAGAAAAAAGAAACCTTAGACAAAGGATTAGAGAAAACTAAAACCAGTTTTTTATCCAAATTAGGCAAGGCTGTGGCAGGTAAGTCCAAAGTAGACGATGACGTTTTGGACAATCTGGAAGAAGTTTTGGTGACCTCTGATGTTGGGGTAAATACGACGCTAAAGATAATTGAACGTATTGAAGCAAGGGTTTCCAGAGATAAATATGTGGGTACCGATGAACTGAACGGAATTCTTCGGGAAGAAATTGCAGGTCTACTATCAGAAACTCATGTGGGTGAAGAGGAAGAATTCAGTGTGCCTAAGAACAAAAAACCATATGTTATTATGGTTGTTGGCGTTAATGGGGTAGGTAAAACCACCACCATAGGAAAACTGGCCTATCAGTTTAAAAAACAAGGACTTCAAGTTGTAATAGGAGCAGCTGATACTTTCAGGGCCGCCGCTATAGATCAGTTACAGGTTTGGGCAGATCGTGTAAATGTTCCATTAGTGAAACAGAAAATGGGCAGTGACCCAGCCTCCGTTGCATTTGATACATTGAGTTCGGCCGTTACCCAGGGTGCAGATGTTGTTTTGATTGATACCGCTGGCAGATTGCATAATAAAGTCAATTTAATGAATGAACTTGGCAAGGTAAAGCGTGTTATGCAAAAAGTGATTGATGAAGCACCTCATGAAGTACTATTGGTCCTCGACGGATCCACTGGTCAAAATGCATTTGAACAGGCCAAAGAATTTACAAAGGCTACAGAGGTAAGCTCGTTAGCCGTTACAAAATTAGACGGAACGGCCAAAGGGGGAGTAGTAATTGGCATTTCTGATCAGTTTCAGATTCCGGTTAAATATATTGGTGTAGGGGAAGGAATAGAGGATCTTCAGGTATTCAATAAATTTGAATTTGTGGATTCATTCTTTAATATAGCCCATTGAAAGTTTTAAACCTCATACTTTTTACTTTCTTTTCAACAGTAATTGTGGCACAAATTGAGGCTCCTAAAGCCAGTCCGTTTTCGAAGGTTGAACAGGATGTCGGACTTACTAAAATCACCATTTCTTATTCCAGACCCGGGGCTAAGGGCAGAAAAGTACTGGGAGGTCTTGTCCCTTATGGGCGAATTTGGCGTGTTGGCGCAAATGAGTCTACCAAATTTACATCAGATGACGATTTGACTATTATGGGGAATTATTTGCCCAAGGGCACATATGCCCTTTATGCATTTCCAAATAAAGATTATTGGGACGTAGTTTTTCACAAAAATTTGGGACATTGGGGAGATGGAAGAAAAGATTATGATCCGGAAGAAGATGCTTTCAGGATTCGGATAAAACCACAAGAAATTCCTAATTATCAGGAAAACTTTCTGATTACTTTTGATAAAATTGACCATAACTCCATAAATATGCTTTGGATTTGGGAACAAACACTAATAAAAATCCCAATTTCAGTAGATACGGATACAAAAATGAGACAGGAAATTGCACTCAAAATAGAAGAAAATCCTACCGCTCAAACTTATTATGAAGCGGCACGCTATCTTCAGGAACAGGGAGAATCATATCCGGAGGCTTTGTCTTATCTAAATAAGGCCATTGATTTAGGAGGGGATACGTATTATTTTTACAGGGTTAAATCTTTGGTTGAAGCAGCTTTGAAAGATTATGGTAGTGCCATTATTTCAGCACAAAAATCATTGGAATTAGCACAAAAAGAAGATAAAGATGAATTTGTTCGCATGAATGAACAAAACATCTACGATTGGCGAAATAAACAGGTCAAGAATTAACGATGAATAAACTAATTTATCTTTTTGGACTTTTATTAATCATTTCATGTAAGGAATCTAAGGAAATTGATTACTCTTCAGTTGTGCTTTGGGAGCCCTATAATGACTCCTCTGAAGCGGCTGCGAACCAGGAGCATGAAAAATCGCGAATGCGTTTCAAACTGATACAGTCCAGGGTGTCAGACAAAAATGAGAGTTTCCGGCCATTGTATCACGAAGTGGTTAAAATGCCGGAAAGCGAATATGAACAATTAAAACCCTATATTCTTGAACAGGATATACCCACAATACAAGGGCACATTAAAGAGGGAAGATTGACATATGAAAATTTGGTTCGGTTTTTTCTTTATAGAATTTATCATTTTGAGCTTGATAGCAGCACTACACTACATACTATTATCGCATTAAACGTAAATGTGGTAGAAGAAGCCAGGGAACTCGATAATTTAATTTCAGAAGACCGTCATCCAATTTTTGGTATGCCTATTCTCCTTAAAGACAATATTGGTGCTGCCGGGATGAATACAACAGCAGGATCAATTGCACTGAAAGATAATGAAACCGAAGACGCCTTTATTGTCGAACAATTAAAGAAAAACAAAGCTTTGATACTAGGCAAAGTTAATCTTAGTGAATGGGCATATTATATGTGTAATGGCTGTCCATTGGGTTATAGTGCTATAGGTGGCCAAACATTAAACCCTTATGGGAGAGGTCTTTATGAAACAGGGGGTTCCAGTTCAGGAAGTGGTACTTCAATGGCCGCAAATTATGCAATTGGCGCGGTTGGCACAGAAACATCCGGATCTATTCTCTCTCCATCGAGTCAAAATTCGGTAGTGGGTTTAAAACCAACTATAGGGCTTTTAAGCAGAACAGGAATTGTACCAATTTCAAGTACGCTCGATACTCCCGGGCCAATGACAAGGAATGTTGTGGATAATGCCATTTTATTATCGGCAATGACGGGTAAGGATAAGGATGATAAAAAATCTGTGGGAACTAACGAAGATTATCTAAATGCGGTTCTCAATGCAGGGACTTTAAAGGGAAAGCGGTTAGGGGTATTTAAAGATCTGCTGGAAACTGATTCTATTTATAAGAATACGGTAAACAGACTTGGAAAACTGGGCGCCATAATATTTGAGTTTACTGAACCGGAGGTATCCATGGATGGGTTTCTAACGCTTCTCAACATTGATATGAAAAATGATCTTCCTGAATATCTCAACGCCAACGTACAAAATAAAAAAGAAATTCCTATGCGCACTCTTGAGGAGATTGTTAAATTTAATTTAGCTGATTCTTTGTTGCGTATTCCCTACGGGCAATCAATTTTTGATGGAATACTTAAAGATTCAACTTCATTGGAGGAATTGCAACTCATCAAAAATAGATTAGAGGAAAACGGACGATTATTTTTTGATACCCCTATGGATAAACACCAATTAGATGCCATTTTGTCTATAAATAATTACCATGCAGGCTATGCGGCAGTGGCCAAATATCCTGCATTAACTATTCCTATGGGATACAAGGAAACCGGGGAGCCGATAAGCCTTACATTTATTTCAAAACAATTTCAGGAGCCTAACTTACTTAAATTGGGACGCGCCTTTGAAACGGCCACAAATTTAAGAAAACCGCCAAAAGCATATAAATAGCTACAATAAATACTTATCTTTTCAAAAAAATATTAATGATGCTATCAAAATTTAATAAATGATATTCTAAAAGTAAAATTTGAATAAGACTACTTTACATATTGTTCTATTTTTAATGTTAATGATCTTTCCACAAATAAAGGGTCTTGCTCAAAAAACAGACACAATAGTTCATGTGAATGGAAATATATTAACAGGAGATTTCAAAAAGTTGGAGTATGCAGTGGTTACCTGGAAAATGGAGGGCATGGGAACCATAAGTTTGGAAGAACCCTTTATAAAAACCATTATTTCAGATAAGCAATTTGAAATAAAATTGAAAAATGGTGTGATTTATTATTCTTCTTTCACCGCTTCTGAGAATGGTCGTTCGACTTATATTATGGTGGATGGAAAAAAAAAATTAATAAACATTGATGATATTGTTGAAGTATATCCGATAAAAAGGAATTTATGGATGCGATTAAGCGGAAATATAAGTCTTGGCGCTAATTATCAAAAAAGTAGCGATGTATCTACACTAGCCCTATCTGGTAATTTGGATTACAGGAAGAAGAAAACGTATTTTCAGTTAACCTGGAATGTAAACCTGTCATATCAGGGAGATAGCGTAACTACCAATAACTCGGAAATTGATCTTTCGTGGCAAAGACTGTTCAAGAACAGATGGTCTACTTTAGTTGCAGTTGGTACAAGTCAGAATTTGCAATTGGGTATCAAACGAAGATATAATGTAAGTCTGGGAGGGGTTAAAGATATTACGTACAACACCTGGAATAGATTGTATGTAGGCAGCGCTTTAAGTGGTATCAATGAAACTCCTTTTGATGATAATGACCCAACAACGGATCTTGCGGGACTCATTCGGGTGGGTTGGTCGGTTTATAAATTTACGAGCCCAAAAGTACAAGTAAATACCAATATCAGCTATATTCCATACATTACGGGTGATTCAAGGTCTAGAGTGAATGTTAACGTTAATCCAAGTATCAGTATTTGGAATGATAATTTTAAGGTTGGATTCACATTTTATTACAATTATGACAGTAACCCTCCTGAAGGGTCTATCACAAAT
>NZ_JBATGR010000080.1:0-13962 GCF_049665975.1 Eudoraea sp. | reverse complement strand
ATCCTAATGATCAAAATATCTGGTTTGCAGGTGCACCGGCTGGTGGCCTATGGAAAAGTATCGATGCAGGTAGCACCTGGACTACCCTTTTTGACGATTTTCCACAGATTGGAGTCTCCGGAATTGCCATAGATAAGAATGACTCCAATATTGTATATATAGCTACCGGAGACGATGATGCCGCAGATTCATACAGTATTGGCGTATATAAATCCCTGGATGGGGGAGTCACATGGAATGAAACAGGCTTAAATGCCAGTAATACAGATTATAGTTGGGTAATGAATGAAATTACTATAGATCCAACCAATTCTGATATCATCTGGGTTGGAACCAATAAAGGACTATTAAAATCTGTGGATGGTGGAGATAACTGGGAAACAAAAAGAAATGGGAACATAAAAGATTTTAAGCTAAAACCCGGAGACAACAATACTGTCTACGCTGTGTCAAGTAGTTCATATTATAAATCTACCAATGGGGAAGATTTCTTTCAGGTTACTGATAACCTTCCCACAAGCTCGGGAAGATTAGTCTTGGGGGTAACCCCCGCTAACCCTGATGTCGTTTATATTCTAAGCGCAAATGTACAACAGCAGGGTTATTCCTTTCAGGGATTCTATAAATCAACAGACAGCGGTGAAACATTTACGCGAAGTCTAAATAATACAGATATTCTTGAACGCAACCAAGCCTGGTATGATCTTGCTTTGGAGGTTTCCCCAATAGATGCGAATGTTGTTTATACAGGAGCAATTAACATTTGGAAAAGCACAAACGGAGGTGACTCTTTTAACCGCCTAAATAACAATGATTCAGATGTAACACCAGCCTATACCCATGTAGATATCCATACTTTAAAGATCTTTAATAATAAGTTATTTGCAGGTACAGACGGCGGATTATATGTATCTGAAGACAATGGAATTACTTTTGCCGATAAAACCAATGGAATGGCCATTACACAGTTTTATCGAATTTCAATTGGCAAAAATAATGCTGCTAAGATAGCAGGCGGCACTCAGGACAACTCAGGTTTTGTCTATAATAATCAGGTATGGAATATATTCTCAGGAGGAGACGGCATGGATTATGAAATTGATCCTACCAATAGCAATCTCATCTATGGTTTTGCACAAAATGGTATCGTCTTGTTCATAACCACTAATACCGGTCAGAATCTTGGGGGTGTTTCACCTCCGTTGGATGATAATGGGGATCAAATTAGCGGCAATTGGGTCACACCCCTTGCAATTAGTAGTGAAGGAGATGTATATTCCGGTTTTGACGCTGTTTATAAATTATCTGGCAGTTCCTGGGAAAAAGTCTCAACAACCATCGGCTCCGGAAATATTGATGATCTGGAGGTTGACCCTAATGACCCTATGACACTTTTTGTTGTACAAGACAATTTTTTATATAGGAGCCAGAATGGCGGGGCTACCTTTATACCTTTAAAAGGTTTTGATTCTGATATTTCAGACATCACCATTAATAGCAATGATTCCAATATCGTTTATTTAACTACCTCAGGTTTGTTCTCTGACACACTCCCCGATTTTGGATCCTCAGATGAAAGGGGTATATATAAAGTTACTATAAATGGGAATACAGCCACAGCTGAAAACATTACCTATAATATTCCTACAGATCTGGCATTTTTATCCATAATACACCAAGGCCGGGACACGAACAATCCAATATTTGTGGGCACAAGTGGCGGAGTCTATCGTTTAGACGATACCCTCACAGAATGGGAAGATTATTTTACCAACTTGCCCTACACTGGTATAAGTGATTTGGAAATTAGTATTGATGATGAAGTTATTGTAGCAAGTACTTACGGAAGAGGTGTATGGCAATCACCAATTGATATTCAGGTCCCTGACGACGACATTAAATTAGTGTCTGTTTCACCAATCCCGGGCAACGTCTTGTGCGGTGAAATCTTCCCTGAAATAATAGTTCAAAATAAAGGGCTTAACCCCATTACAGCAGTTGATGTTACCTATTCCATAAATGGGGGTTCTCCACAAGATTTTACATGGAGTAGCGGTACAATTCTTAGCGAAGAAACTGTTTCCATTCCCCTCCCCTCACAGAATATTAATAACATAGGGGAATCTGTACTGGAAGTAACCGTTACCATTACAAATGACACTTATGATGATAACAATAGTGTCTCAAGTACATTTTACGTGAATGACTTTGGTATTGGCGATTTGGTAAACACTTTTGAAACAGTAGAGGAAACCCTGGTCACATATAACCAAACCGGGGGAGTAAGCACATGGGAAAAAGGCATCCCCAGCGGGGCTGTTCTTAACGAGGCAGCTTCAGGAGAACAGGTCTATGCTACTAATTTGGATGGCAGGCACCCAGACGAAACTGCGTCTTACCTGGTTAGCAACTGCTATGAACTTTCAAATATTTTAGCGCCAGTTCTTAAGTTTAAGATGGCTTATGATTTAGAACCAAATTTTGACATTGTTTATGTAGAATACTCGCTTGACGACGGCACTTCATGGAATGTACTCGGTACAGTAGACAGCGAACCCAATTGGTATACCAGCGACAGAACCAACGCTTCCTCCGGGGATGAAGATGATTGCCAGAATTGCCCTGGCGCCCAATGGACAGAAACAAATGCAACGATCACCGAATATGCCTATGATTTTGCTCTTAATGCCGCCAGAGGCGAAACAGATTTGACCAATGAGCAAAACGTGGTATTCAGAATAGCTTTTGTCTCAGATCAGTCAGTAAACCAGGACGGAGTAGTCATTGACGATTTAGTCGTTACAGGGTTTCAGGATGACGACGATGACGATAATGATGGGGTATTGGATGTAAATGACAATTGTCCCTTAATTGGTAATGCAGATCAAGTAGACAGTGATAACGATGGAGAAGGCGATGCATGTGATACTGATGATGATAATGATGGGGTCCTGGATACGGAAGATAATTGCCCTCTTACTGCTAATGCCGATCAGGCAGATGCTGATGAAGACGGAATAGGTGATGTTTGTGACAATGATGCCGATAATGATGGCGTGCCCAATGGAGCAGATGTTTGCCCAAATACGCCTCTGAATGATGTTGTTGATATCACAGGGTGCACTATATTTTCATTAGCTGCGAATAACTTTCAAATACTCACCACCGGGGAATCCTGTAGTTCAAGTAATGATGGCAGTATTACTATAGCGGCCCAGGCCAATTTAAATTATACCGCTACACTGAGTGGTAATGGCAGCAGCCTGGATAGTAGTTTTTCAGATTCTGTATCCTTTACAGACCTTGCAGCAGGTGACTATAGTGTTTGTATTACAGTAGAAGATGAAAGTGGTTACGAATTATGTTATGATATTAACATTACGGAACCTGATGGACTTTCCGTGACTTCCAAAATTAGTTCTGAAGCTAATAAGGTTACACTAGGCCTGTATGGTGGAAAAAATTATATTATTAACCTAAATAACAAAGAATACAGAACTTCAGAAAGTGAAATAACCTTAACACTTACGGAGGTTGAAAATGTTTTAAGCGTAAAAACAGATAAGGATTGTCAGGGTATTTACGAAGAGACGATAGTACTCAGTTCTGAATTATTTATTTACCCCAATCCAATTTCCGAGGGTGAATTAAGTTTATATCTGGGTAATAGCAATTTAGATGAAGTTGAATTATCTTTGTATTCCGTAAATGGCACAAAAGTTTTTACTAAGACTTACCGTGTTTCGGAAAATGAGGTGAAATTTAATGTAGACGGCCTTTCCAGGGGGATTTACATGTTAAATATTAAAACCAATAAATCATTACTGAATTATAAAATAATAAGACGATGAAATTAAAATATGGAATTTTCGTATTAGCCATTTTTTTTATTGCCGCCTGTGGAGGTAGTGATAATAACCCTGATGCTAATCCCGATCCGGATCCGGTGCCCGCTCCTTTGGCAGCAACCCTGGTATTTCCGGACAATAATACCGAGTGCAACGAGGGTGTGGTAGTAAATGAGACTCAAAGCACTGTAACTTTTGATTGGAACGCTTCTCAAAATACAGATAGCTATGAAGTTAACCTAAGAAATCTGAACACCAATACAAGTTTAACGACTAATTCTAACACTAATTCTGCCGATATCACTTTGCAACGTGGTGTACCATATGAGTGGTTTGTTGTGTCTAAAGCAAATGGCACCAATGAAACTGCTTCCAGCAGCATCTGGAAGTTTTATAATCAAGGTGCGGGAGTTGAAAACTATGCTCCTTTTCCGGCTGAAGCATTGAATCCTGGGCGAGGTGAAACTATTAACAATTCCGGAACAGTACAATTAGAATGGTCTGGTAGCGATGTGGACAATGATATTACAGAATATGATGTTCTCTTTGATACCGTTAGTGATCCTTCTGCTTTATTAGGTTCTACTTCAGATACATTTATCGACGCCACTATAGCAACAGGAGTTTATTATTGGCGTGTAATTAGCAAAGATAGCCAGGGCAACAGTTCTGAGTCTGAAATTTTTGAATTCAGCGTTCAATAAAGAATACCTGGGAAGAATAAATAATAATGATGCAATACTATATTGAATTGTAATAGTCCATTAATTTAATCAGATCAGCCTCTTTTTTTAAACTCAGCCCTTCATCTTTAATATAAGCCTGAACCTCATTTTTTTTATCTGCTAAAGAAGTTAAAATATCACTTTTTTTAAGTCTGATTTTCTTGGCTGTTTTATCTCCTTTTTTGATATAATAGGAGCTAACATCAATAAAAGTGGGAGGAACCGTTCTGTCATAGGAAGTAGCAGGAATCCTGCCCTTTTTTAATTTTATCTCGGGTTTATATAGCAAAACCGCCGTGCCTTCATTTAAGGGATTAAAATAACTGGATCTGTTATTTCCTTTAGCATCTTCGTAAAGGTAAATTCCAAATACTTTAGCGCCTATTGTTGCTTTTATATAAGATCTTTTTAGCAATGGAAATGATTCATTTCCTCCCTGTATTACCTGAATCTCATTTCTAAAAGCATTAAAGCGCATTTTTCCACGCAGTTCTACTTTGCCCCTTATACTTACCTCACCCATCTTATAGGTTTCATCAAAATATTCAGATCCCTCCGCATCCAAATCTGAATAATCAGCATTTTTCGTTAGAAATGATACTGCCCCACCATAGGGTGAGCCAAAACTCACAGGGCCAGCCTGCGAATAACAAAGCATTGGTAGTGCCAACAAAATGAAATAGAATCGAACTTTCATAGTCAATTTTTAGCTGCACAAAGATACCTTATTATATATCCTTGTATAATATATTAAATGTTATAATATCCATAAGATTTAACCTCATTGAACAGTCTCCAAAAAAGGAGGACATTCAACATCAGATCTGCTCATACTAAACACTTCCCGATAAAAAATTTTATTGGCTAATAGGCAATTTAAATAATAGTAAAATACTTTTTTCTTAATGGAAATTCTACAGTAAAAAGAGAGAAACTTATTGCCAAAAGAAAAGCCGCACTAAAAATAGGCGGCTTTACAATTACCTTATATTGGTTTATTTCTCTGTTCTAACTGTGATTATTGGTTACAGAAATCAATAAGAATAGGTCCTGCCCCTGATCCTTGCGGATAATCGGCTACAACATTTCCACTAGGAGCAACGATAGTAAAAGAAATTTCGCCGTAAAAATCCCCTGGGAAAAACCACTCTGCAGATTCAACACCCGCCGGAATAGTAATAGTTGCAGAGCCACTTGAGAATTCAGGTGTACAGTCGTATGGTGAAGCCACATATGGATTGCATAGCCCCACTTCAAAAACCTCTCCTGTGCTCAAGGTACAGGTAAGGCCCGACCCTCCATTTCCATCGTCGGTTTGCCAGCCATCCCCAAAAGAATCCTCCATATTCACAATCCAATCACCTGCAGTCGGTGCAGGAGGACATTCTCTAAAGAACTCGACGTTTAAGGTTGAATTAGTAAATGTAATATCATTTGAACCTGAAACATCAGTTAAATTAAGTGTCAAAACGGTTGATCCTGACTCTGGCAATGCACTAAAGTTACTGGCAATTGTTATGGTACCAACAAAAGAGCCGGCAGGTATTACCAGATCACCACCAATTGTATATTGATCGGATGTCGCCGTTGAAGACGGGTCAACTGCCAAAGTAATAGTTCTTTCACTATCTGTCTTGGTCGTCACTGTAACATCTACGTCTACGGATGCTCCTTCTGCAGGAGTACCAAGTAAAGCAGAAGTAAGGCTAAATTGGGCCAGTGTCTGTCCGTTTACAGTATCGTAAATAGGAATATCATTATCCGCGCAAGATACCACTAAGAATATCCCAACAAGGAAAGTCGAAATTTTATAAGAAAGTCTTTTCATCTTTTTTGTTTTAAATTTTAATAACCTTCGTTCTGTTCCATATTGGAATTGGCATTAATCTCATCTATCGGAATAGGAAGTTGAAATCTAAAATCCCCGGCGGATAACGTAAGTACCTCAGCTGGTGTCCCGGAACCATCAATTATGTCTCCAAAAACAGACCTGTTAATTGCCTCTCCTCTACGTTTAATGTCAAAGAAACGGTGTCCTTCAAACGAAAGCTCAACCCTTCTGTTAAATTGAATTGCATCTTCCAGTGCTTGTCCGCTTTCACCACCGGTATAAGAAGTATAGCGCTGGTCTCTCAATTCATCTAGACTGGCAAGGGCAGCTGTTTCAAGTCCAAGTTCATACTGAGCTTCCGCTTTGTTTAAAAGCACTTCAGCCGCACGCATTACTTTTATATCCACACGCCCATTTACCTGACCTGTTTCCCCAAGGAATTTTTTAACTGCATTATAATCGTTCCCCTGGTTTGTGCCAATAAACTGCATTACATTCCTTCTTAAATCATTGGCGTCAACATTAGTAAAAAATTCAAGGTCTATTGCATACTCCGAGATTGTTGACGAAGAATTAGACTGACTGTATAGTACACCTACATTAGCGAAATTGCTTTCAGATGTAGTATTAACAGCCCATTTAACAACAATACCTGCTTCATTAGAATCAGTGTATAAACCATCTAATTCCGCCGGAGTAGCTAAAGGTGTAGTCACCTGATTTGCAGCTGCAACAGCTTTTGCATACTCCCCATTGTATAGGTATACTCTTGATAAAATTCCAAAAACACTATTTCTGTCCAATCTGCCTTGTCCATTAGCGTCTCCTATCAACAAACTGGCCCTTTCAAGGTCATCAATGATTTCTGAGTAGTTACTGGCTACAGGTTCTCTGGCAGGCTCCGCTCCAGGATCCCCGGTATCACCATCCTCTACTTTTACATAGATAATTCCTGGTGAACTATTAGCATCCGCACTCTGTGTTGGTATTTTTGCAAAAAGGCGTGCCAGGTCAAAATGTGCCAGAGCTCTTGCTGCCAAAGCTTGTCCTAAAATATTATTTTTTTCCGGACCATCTGCAAGGTTATCAATTTGCCCAATGACAAGGTTAGCTGCGTTCACCGCCTCATATGCCTCACTCCAATACAGTGGAATTGCACCAGCAGTATTGGCAACATATCTGTAATCGAAATAGTCTTCATTTGAAGTCCGACCTGTCTGTACCAAGATCACATTATCTGAAAGGATATCAGGAATTCCCTGCAATCCGGAATCGGAATCGGAATAGTATAGCCAAAACTGTCGGTAAATTCCGTCAACGCCATTCTGAAATGTAGCAACGGAGTTAAAAAATGTCTCCGGATTACCTTCTATAAAAGGCTGCAATTCATTGATTTCGTCATCACAGGCAAAAAAACCGAATGACAAAAACAAAAACGATAATTTAATTATATTATTTTTCATTTCTTTATCTGTATTTTGTTATTAAAATCCAATTTCTACCCCAAAGGTATAGGATTGTACTTGAGGATAACTGAATAATGAGAATTCTCCGGGTACAAATCCGGGATCACCCTCTTCAGCTGTTTCTGCAGAACCCAAACCAATCTCAGGATCTCCATTGTAATTTGTAATTGTTAATATGTTCTGTCCCGTAATAAATACGCGGAAGGAATCTAATCCGGTATTGTCCAGCAATTTCGTTGGAAGCCTATAATCTAAAGTAAGGGTTCTTAGTCTTACATAATCTCCCCTTTCAAGGAATCTATCGGTAGCCTGATCCGCAGTGTTTTGAAATAACGGGCTGGGCAATACATTCTGATCTCCGGGTTGCTTCCAGTAATTAAAGGATTCAACTCTTTGGTTCCTGTTTATGTTCCCAATCGCAACACCTGCTTGCCTCTGGAAGTTAAGAATATAATTCCCAGATTTGTAGACAAAATCAGCCCGTAAGCCAACTCCTTTAAATCTTAATGAGGTAAAAAATCCTCCTTCTAAATTTGCCTGAGGAGATTTACCGGGTAACAATACCTGGAATCCAGGACTGTACTGACTAGTAACTACGCCATCTGTATCCAAATAAAGCGGTTCTCCATTCGCAGGATTTACACCGGCATAACGTTCCAAGAAAAAGGAATTAATTTCTTCACCTTCCCTAAGGATGGTATTTCCATTAATAATATCTTCTCCATTAACCAGGGAAACTACTTTGTTGTCTATGATTGCCATATTACCTCCTAAAGTCCAGGTAAAGTTCTGATTCCTTATAATATCTGCACTTATGGAAATTTCAAAGCCGCTATTCTCAACCTCACCAATATTGGCTAAAATAGAATTATCCTCATCCCCAATGGTTTGGGAAATAGGCCTGTTTAATAGTAGATCCTTCGAATTTTTCTTAAAGTAATCTATTACACCGCTAATACGGTTGTTTAACAATCCAAATTCTAAACCAATATCCAGGATAGCCTGTGATTCCCATTGAATATTAGGATTCCCAACTCCAAGAGGCACTGCAGCAGTAAAGCCGTTATAGGTACTAAAGCCCAATAAATTTAAATATTCAAAATCACCAATATTTTGGTTACCTGATGTTCCGTAAGAAGCCCTAAGTTTTAAATTGTTAAAAACAGAACCTTCCATCCAGCTTTCACGGGCAATATTCCATGCGGCACTACCACTGTAGAATGTACCATACTTATTATCAGGTCCAAACCTTGAAGAACCGTCCCTTCTGATGGAAGCTGAAACAACATATTTACCGTCATAATCATAGTCTGCAAAAAGACCTAAGGAAAATAATCTTCTCCTTTCTTCAGTGGAACCTGCGCTTGTTGCTTCTGCAGCTACATCCTGATATGGGAAATCCGGAGAGGGGAAACCTCTACTCGTAGCAAACAAGTCGGTAAAGATGCGTTCGTTATATTCAAATAAACCACTAACCGTCAAATTATGAAATCCACCGTAAGTATCACTATACGTTAATAAATTATTTACGTTGTATTCCAAAGTATTATCGAAATTATCTGTCTGAGTCCCGGGAAAATTGGCATCGCCAATAAATCCTTGCAGCACTCCTCCTGATATAGAACGACTGGTCCTGTTAAACCTGTTGTTTGTAGCGCCAATGGAAAAACGGTTTGAGAATTTATCAGAAAACTTAATGTCCGCAAATAAACTACCTATGATAAGGAAGTTTCGTTCATTCTCAGGCTCTGTTTGTATTGCAAGAGCTATTGGGAAACCGGTAGTCGTTGGATTATAAACAGGATTCCCCTGCTCGTCAAGGACAACATCGTTATTTCCATCTCTTAAAAAAAGTGGATCCCATGGATTGTAGTCATACAATCCCCTGAAAGGGTTCTGTACGTTATTCCTATCCCTAGTTAATTCTTCATAACTCCTGGCAAATGAAAGATTGGTGCCTATATTTAACCATTCTTTAGCCTGGTACGTAGTATTCAGACGTGCTGATAGTCTTTCAAATCCTTTAATATTTTTTACAATACCTGTATTTTTGTCATAACCAAGACCTAGAAAGTAAGTAAGTCTTTCATCACCTCCGGAAACTGATAAATTAATAGATTGAATTTCTGACTTGCGAAGAAGTTCCTCTTCCCAATTGGTGTCATTTGCAAGAAAGTTTTGCAATTCCGCCGGTGTAGCAGAAGCTCCCGGAAGGCTTAGCGCTGCATTAACACCAAGATCTGCAAACTGGCGTTCCAGCTCCAATTTCTGTGATGCATTCATAATATCAAAAGGGTCTTTAATACGCTCCCCAAAACCATAGGAAGATCTAAGTACTACCTTAGCATCTCCTTTTTTACCAGTTTTGGTAGTAATTAAGACAACCCCGTTTGCCCCTCTGGAACCATATTTAGATATGGTAGCCGCATCCTTTAGGATAGAGAAAGTTTCAATATCATTCGGATTTAAGTTATTAACGAAATCTGCTCCTACAGGAATTCCATCAATTACATATAAAGGAGTAGTATTGGCATTAATGGAACCAACACCCCTGATCTGCACAAATGCAGTCTGGCCAGGCCTGCCGTTTGCAGCAGTAACCTGAACACCCGCAGCTTGACCCTGGAGAATGTTATCAATACTCGTTGATGGCACAAATGCCTCAATGGTCTCCGTGCTTATTGTAGAAACCGCCGAGGTATTTAGTTCGCTTGCTTTTGAACCATACCCAACAACTACAACTTCCTGGAGAGTTTCTGCATCCTCTTCCATTTTCACGTTAATAACATTGGCTGCGCCAATGATCATGTCCACAGTTTTTTGTCCCAGGTAACTGAAACGCAATACCTCGCCTTCTCCGGCAGTAATTGTATAGTTACCGTCAAAATCTGTCTGTGCTCCATTAGTGGTTCCTACAACCACAATGGATACTCCTGGTAAAGGAAGATTGTCCTGATCTGTCACATTACCGGAAACTGTCTTCTGTTGTCCATAACCAAAAGACATTGTCAACACCAAAAGAGGCGTTAACATCCAAGTTAACTTTGATCTCATTTAAATAGAATTTTTGAATTAGTCGGGTCAAAAGTCTCAATTAAAAGTTAACTATGCAAGAAATATATAGGTTGCAGGTTATTTTATGTTAAAATATGCCTAATTATTACGATATTCTAAAAATAAGGGCGAGATAATTATATTATGTTTAATTTTTATGCAAATAAACGGATATATTTTAAAATCTCGTAAATTTTGAGGCAATATAAGTCAGGAAAATGTTAAAATACTATCAGGAAAAAGAATTTGAAGCAGGAACAGATGAAGCGGGTAGAGGCTGCCTGGCAGGACCGGTTACTGCAGCTGCGGTAATATTGCCAACCTCATTTGCAGAAGAATCTCTTAATGATTCAAAGAAATTATCCGTATCTACCAGAAACAGGTTGCGCCCTCTTATTGAGGTTAGTGCAACTTGTTATGGTATTGCACATATACAAACAGATGTAATTGATGATATTAATATTCTTAACGCTTCAATCCTTGCTATGCACAAGGCTATTGGCAAGCTGTCTAAAGTACCAAAGTTTTTAATAGTGGATGGTAACAGGTTTAAGCCTATTAATGAAATCCCTTATAAATGCATTGTAAAGGGGGATAGCAAGTTTCAAAGTATTGCTGCAGCATCAATATTGGCTAAAACCTATAGAGATGCCTTTATGGAAAAAATACATGAAGAATTTCCGATGTACAATTGGAAACAGAACAAAGGCTATGGTACCAAAGAGCATAGACAGGCAATAATAGATTACGGCATTACCAAATATCACAGAAAGAGCTTTAAATTATTCCCTGTACAATTAACGCTTAACATATAATATACCCCATTCAGATATTTCATTTGAGTTAAATTCCCCGAAAGCCATGTCGTTTTTATATCCTAAATAACTTCCCTGCTTGTGGCATAGATAAAAGTAGATAAAGTTATAAATTTGCCACAAAGCATTATACATGAGATTTAAATTAGTTTTCACATTCATTGTTTTTTGCATCCTCTCCTGCCAGAAACAAAAAGAATCTACAACACCCCTTTTAGATTATCTCCCTCAAAATGCTTCGGTAATAATTAAAGTTAACAATCTGACGAATTTAAAAAGCGAGCTTAAAAACAATGACTTTTTAAAGCCATTGTATTCAACAACAAATTATGACCATATCCTTGGAAGGATCAAAGTACTTGAACTTGTTCAAAGTGATACCAGCGGCATCCTTGCCTTTACTGAAATTGATTCTATAAATTCCGAATTCGTTTATGTTTCTGATAAACCACTGAGTTTTATTAATCCTGATAAGGATAAAAGCCCCACCATTGAAGCGGTCTCTTATGAAGGCAGAAGTTATAATAGATATGAAATAGAACAAAGTACTTTTTTTAGTATTGAACTGGATCGGCAAATAATACTTGGATCATCTCTTAATCTAATAGATGCAATCATTAATAACATTAATACCGAAATTGACCCTGTTCTAAATTCGCTGTTTGAAACTTCGAATATTGATAAATCTGCTTCTGTTTACCTGAATCTGGAACAAAGTAATTGGATGGATGAATATGTTCTTAAAAAAGATACTACAATACAATTTTCAGGTTTTGCAGATTGGGTAACCTTTGATATAGAACCTTCTCAGGACTTCCTGCAATTGAATGGTATATCAATTGCCAAAGATTCAACAAAAAACTTGCTTGGTTTATTCAAGAATACAAGACCTGCGATTGGCAACTTAGGTGCAAAAATGCCCGCAAATACAGATGCATTTATTTCCTTTTCTTTTGATAATTATGATGTTTTTGCCCAAAATCAGAAAGACTACTTAGAGGCGGCGTTTAAAAGAGACAGTGTTTTCAACACCGTTGAAGAAATTGGCGTTCTGTTTATTGAAAACAAAAAAGCAGTTATTTTAAGCACCTATGGCGCAGAAAACATCACCCGGTATCTGGAGGATAAAAGCAGCAACAATGCTATATATATGGGTCGTGAAACTTTCGAACTTGTCAGTAATAAATTTCTTTATGAATACTTTAATCCGCTGCTTAAGGAGTTTAAAGCCAATTATTATACTATTCTGGAAAACACTTTTATCTTTTCGGAAGAGCTTGAGGTCTTACAAGGGGTAATTCGGGATAATAGTAGTGGCTCCACATTTGATAAAAGTATGTTATATGAATCTGCACATAAAGTTCTCGCAGATGAATCGAGTATTGTTTTTATGGCTAATGCAAAGGGCATGGCAGATATCCTGAAAATGCATTGCACTAAGGAACTATTAAATGATTTTAATAAAACAGAAGCTTCCAATTATATTTTTGCCGGACAAATTGTGGCCGATGCAAATTTTTATCATACCACCCTGCTTATTCAAAAAAAGTATAAGGAAAAAGAGAGGAATACTATTTCGGCGCTATTCCGGGTAGAATTAGATAGCGATTTAGCTACTAACCCCCAATTTGTAAAAAACCACAGGACTAACAAAAAAGAAATTGTGGTACAGGACCTGGAAAATAATTTGTATTTGATATCGACACAAGGCAAAATATTATGGAAAAAACAATTAAAAGGGAAAATACAAGGTAAGGTAAGTCAGGTAGACCTATATAAAAATGGACGATTACAACTAGCCTTTACCACCGGGAATGAGTTCCTGATTTTAGATAGAAACGGCAAAGAAGTAGCACCTTTTAATATGAATTTCCCTGGCGGCAACTTAAATGAACTTGCAGTATTCGATTATGAGGGCAAAAGAAATTACCGCTTTGTCATTACCCAGGGATCAAAAGTTTATATGTATAATTCAAAAGGTAAGATTGTAAGGGGTTTTAAATATACAGATACAGGCAGTCCGGTTCTTGCGGCACCCAAACATATTAAAAGTGGTAATAAAGATTATTTGGTTTTTATGTTGGAAAATGGAGAACTTAAAATAATGAATCGCGTAGGTAATACGCGAGTTAAGGTATCTGAGAAAATTGAATTTTCCTCTAATAACACTTATTTATACAAAAATAATTTTATCGTAACGGATAAAAAAGGTACCCTCTATTC
>NZ_JBATGR010000079.1:0-3508 GCF_049665975.1 Eudoraea sp. | reverse complement strand
CCTTTAAAGAGGATGGAAGCGCTGTATATGATCAAAGACTTCATAGAGAAGGGATTGGCAGAGGCCTTAAATTTGCAAATGGTTCAGGTACCATTAATCGTAAGAGAGGATAGCGGTGTTAATGATTATCTGGATCGTGACGGCTCTCGTACTCCGGTAGAGTTTCCGGCAGGACTGGGCTTACCAAAGCGAATAGAGGCTCAGG
Organism: Eudoraea sp.; assembly: GCF_049665975.1. Classification (GTDB taxonomy): domain Bacteria; phylum Bacteroidota; class Bacteroidia; order Flavobacteriales; family Flavobacteriaceae; genus Eudoraea. Next base: position 3,303 of record NZ_JBATGR010000079.1, on the reverse strand, counting down.
TGGTACAGGCGGCGACCAAATGGAAACGTATGGCTTTAGCGCAATTTGATTGTGCAGTCGGGCAAGGTATCAATACAGATATGAGAGCTATAAGAAAAGATTATTTTCTTGATCATGATCACTCTGCATATGTCGATCAATGGGATTGGGAAAAGCGGATCTCTGAAGAAGACAGAACCTTAGATTATCTAAAAGATACCGTTAGAAAGATCTGGAAGGTAATCAGAGAAGCAGGTGTTATGGCCAAAACGCATTTTCCGGAATTAGCTGATCCCAAATATCCCGATTTTCCTGAAGAACTCAAATTCATTCATGCAGAAGAGATCCTGGCCATGTATCCTGATCTGCCTAGAAAACAAAGAGAAAATAAGCTTCTGGAAACATATCCTGCCGTATTTATCATTGGCATTGGTTCAGTACTAAAAGACGGCTATCCCCACGAGATGCGTGCGGCAGACTATGATGACTGGATTACGCCATCCACAACAATAAATGGGGAACAAATGCACGGACTAAATGGCGATATCCTGGTGTATAATCCGGTAACCAAAAGACGGCATGAGTTGAGTTCAATGGGGGTTCGGGTTACCAAAGACACCTTGAAAACCCAATTGGAGCTCTCCGGGCAAACAGATTTTCTTAAACTTCCTTACCACAGGGCAATTTTAAATGATGAAATTCCATTGAGTATCGGTGGCGGAATTGGTCAGGCGAGAACGTATATGTACCTTTTAAGAACCGCACATCTGGGTGAAGTAACAGTTTCTATCTGGCCTGATGAATTGAAAGCGATTTGTGCCAAAAAGAATATTCATGTTTTAGAATAGCAGGTATATATAGTAAAGAACTTGTTGGCTTAGACTTTTAACATAAATGCATATAATCAGTTATGGGAATAATGCTCTTAATCCGCTATATTTGAGATAGAGAGTGAAAAAATCGCTTTACTCAATTGTTGTACATAGTTTAATCCCGATCATGAATTCACGTCTGAAACAGCTGATTTTAATAACCTTAGTTTCAACAATAGGAATCACATCTTATGGACAAGAATTAACGAATAAAATTGCGTGGAGTATAAAGTATGGCCGAACTGAAAATTTTAAACATTTAATTACTGAAGACCGTATTAATGAATGTGTAGGAGTAGGAGATAGTAAAAAATATAATTATTTGGCCATAAGTATCAAGTTAAAATCGATGAAATCCTTGCGATATTTTGTTGAAAATGGCGCCAACATAGAGGGTGTTTGCGCGGATAAAACACCTTTGATGTATGCGGCAAAATACGGGCAACTGGAAATGTCCCGATACCTGGTGCAAAAGGGTGCAGATCTCAATGCAACTTACAAAGGCCAAACCGCATTAAGTTTCGCAAGACAATTTCGTCAGCATGAAATCATAAGGTACTTAAAAGAACATAAAAGGAAATTAAAAACAATTGAGGGTGAGGACTATGATGATAAGCGCCAGTATAGTTCCTGTGCTCCTTCGTTGAAACTTCGGAGCACACAAATATTGACATCATACTAATCTTTTATTTCTGAATGCAATTCCTGAACCAGACATTGCTCCTTCGCTGAAGCTTCGTAGCATGTATGTTGGTCATTAGGTAAACCTTTTATTTCTGAATGCAATTCCTGAACCTGATTTTAGATATCTTTCAAAGTCATAAGCCTTTTGCTTATTGGAAAATAGTGATACATGGACTACTTCAAATGGCAGTTTATCTTTGGTGAATCGGACTTTTCCATTCGCATGGTTTTTTAGTCGATTTTTTAAATTTTTTGAATAACCTGTATAGTATTGTCCATTTGCACATTTTAGTAAATAAACAGCGTATGGAAGTTCCATAAAAGTCTTTTAAAATGTATTAAAAATAATATTTGAAACTGCAAAAATCCTGCACCCTGCTTTATACAAGGCTACAGAGGACAAAAATGCAAAATAGGATCGGCATCCACCGAAGCCCTTCGGAAGAAAATTTATAGAATTATTAATATAAGTGGTTAATATTATAAAGCCCTCCAGCTCTTTCGTTGTGCAATAGCTGCGGAGAAATAATGAGTGCAATAAAAATAGGATCGGCATCCACCGAAGCCCTTCGGAAGAAAATTTATAGAATTATTACTATTAGGGGTTAATATTATAAAGCCCTCCTTCGCTCTCGACAAATCTCGAGCTACGGAGGGCATAGGTGGAGCCGGGGAGAATCGAACTCCCGTCCAAACAAGCAATTACAATGCTTTCTACATGCTTAGTTTTTGTTCGATTTTCGATGTGTAGCTGACCAAAAACCGCCTATTACACACTTAGCTTCTTAAGATTTTGGTGATACTAACAAAGCAATAGTACCCTTGTGTTGACTTTTATGGTGCCCCTAAATGAATCGCCGTCAACAAGGGCTATCCTGGGACATCTCGCTTCTCTACCTGGTAGAGACGAGGCTAAATCCTACTATAATTCGGATTAAGCGGCAAGAGCGTAATTATTATCGCCAACTAAAAGTTTGAAATATGAGTTTTACGAGCTATATCCCAGCGCTCGACATGCTTACATCGCCATTGGTCTCGCTGTCAAAACCAGTCGGCCCCTTCAATGAGATAGCTACGCTCACGCGTGGCGTAATCGAATTGAATCCCGCCTTGGCGAGATCTCATTCCCTCATCTTTTTTATCAATGAACGTTTGCCTTAAAAAGGATTGCGAAGTTAGCAAAAATAGAACTCCTTATACATATTCATGATTAAGGAATTTGGCTACCACTACAAATCCATGTATTTTCACGCAAAATTTATACCAAATTATACCTATGCATTTCGGAATCATCAGAGAACGCAAAAACCCACCAGACAGGCGGGTTGTCCTATCTCCCAAGGCATGTCAAAAAGTCCTGGAAACACATCCCGAAGCACAGATTACGGTGGAACCATCCCCAATTCGCGTCTTTACAGATGAAGAATATGTAGCAGCAGGTTTAAAAGTGGCCTCTATAATGGAGGAATGTGATGTATTGTTGGGGGTAAAGGAAGTTCCTATTGAACACCTAATACCAAATAAGAAATATTTTTTCTTTTCACATACCATTAAAAAACAGCCATATAACAGGAAATTATTAAAGGCAGTACTTGATAAGAATATTGAACTCTATGATCATGAAGTGATTACTAATGAGCATGGTATTCGCCTTGTGGCTTTTGGACGTTATGCAGGGATAGTAGGGGCTTATAACGGATTTCGTGCTTATGGATTAAAATCAGAACTCTTCCAATTACCAAAGGCCACAGCACTAGCAGATAAAGAG
>NZ_JBATGR010000078.1:0-5033 GCF_049665975.1 Eudoraea sp. | reverse complement strand
GTTTTTGTGGAAGATGACAATAATGAAATGATTGCCAAACTAGACAGGGAGTGGGGCGAAGAGAATATCAGGAAGCATTCCGAAATGGTATTGTACCATTTGCCGCTACCTATGCGCAGGGTCTATGAGCTTGCAACAGAACACCATTTTAATGTCGAAGAAATTGCAGAAATAGTAAATCAAAGTCTACAAGAAGTGAAACAACTTTTAGAAGATGCCCGTAAGGCACTCAAAACCAGTTTTTATAATAGGTACGAAGGAATAAGTCAATAATTACTACCATCATGAACACAAAAGCATTAAAAAAAGGCACAGATTTTTTATTGGGTGTAGGCTTAGACATTCTACATAGAGAGAGTATGGAATGGTTAGAGACCGTTGCCTTCTGGAAACACGAGACCAGGTTCTTCGCAGATCTGTTACGCAATAAAGATGGCGGGGAAATGGAATATGGGAAAATGCTAATCAATCTGGACAAAATCCATGAGAATCTCTTCAATTATCTGGCGGACGATATTATCAGTCATGAAAAAATATTGGCCCGTTTAGAAAAAGGCGAAAAAGGAATTGCGGATGCTGATTACAGAGATAGGCATAAAAACCTAAAGAAACGTATGCAACTTTTTACGAACGAATTCCGTGAGTTTAAAAAAATGGTCTTTGGGTATGTCAAAAAACTTTGAACTTAAGGTCGAAGAAGTAGAAACCGGCAAATAAATTTATAAGGAATGACTATGGAAATTAACATTTCCATAAAAGAATACGGGACAACGGAAAGCATTCCCTCGATTTATAGAAAACACGCATGATATTTATAAACTTTAAATCCGCTTATAAAGAATGTCCTTGTCTTTACTTTAAATAGGTCTCTATCCAAAAACAGTTTATGGCCATTTATATCTTTAAGAGAAAATGGCCTGATAAACAGCTCTTTTTTAGCACGATATTGCTACATATACCTTGAAAGAAATCTAAAAAATTCTTTTTTCAAATCTGCATAGATCTGTCGTTGGGTCTCCATACGGTTTCTGAATTCCAGATGTTTTTTAACGAGTATGGTATCCAAAGCATCTTGTCCTGTTTTTGTCTGGGCCGCTATACTAATCTCATGTTGCTCAATAGTTTCCTGCAAATCGTCTATGACCCTACCATGCAGGATAAATTCATTTTGATAATGTTCCAATTGCGCCAATACGTTGTTATCGGTCCATCGATTTACAAGTTCACTTAGCCTGTTTTTAAAAGATTTTAACTCGTCTTCCCAAAATGCAAGTTCGGAGCCCCATTGTCGGTGTTCAAAATGTAGGTCTTCATTAAAGAGTACTTCTTCCGGTTTTTGTGTTTTTTCCATGATGACTTTATTTTTATTAGTTTATTCAGTTCTATAATTTCATTCCTCGCTCTCTACCAGTTTTTTTACACCTCTTTTTCCCAATATCTTCTCCAGATCCTCTTTTTCAACCACTTCTTGTTTTAAGAGGAGCTGCGCTAGTTTTTCCAGTTCTTCACGATGTTTCAACAGTAAGTTTTTTGTTCTTTCATAGGCCGTAGTCACTAGCTCCTTTACTTCCTTGTCTATCTGCTGCGCCATATTTTCGCTATAGGGTTTCCCCAATAGCCGTTCATTTTGTCCAGAGGAGTCGTAGAAACTGATAGGGCCTATCTCCTCATCCAGACCATAGTAGGCTACCATGGTATAAGCTTGTTTCGTTACTTTTTCTAAATCATCCAAAGCTCCTGAGGATGGCTCATTAAAAATAATATCCTCGGCGGCACGGCCACCTAAGGAGGCACAAATCTGGTCCATAAATTGCGATTTTGTCACAATTTGCCTTTCTTCGGGCAGGTACCAGGCGGCACCTAAAGATTTCCCTCGCGGAATGATGGACACCTTAACCAAAGAATCTACATTTTTAAGGTACCAACTGACCACGGCGTGCCCTGCCTCGTGATGTGCCACGATTTCTTTTTCTTTGGGCGAGATAATCTTGCTTTTGCGTTCCATACCACCGATGACCCGATCACGGGCATCCAAAAAATCTTCTTGTTCTACTGTCTTTTTTTTCTTTCGGGCCGCGATCAGTGCAGCTTCATTACAGATATTGGCGATGTCGGCCCCTGAAAAACCTGGACTCAATTTGGCCAGCAGTTCCACATCTACATTTTTTGAAAGTTTTAGTGGACGCAGGTGTACACCAAAAATTTCTTTCCGTTCCTCTTTGGTGGGCAGTTCAAGATAAATATGGCGGTCGAACCTTCCAGGGCGCAGCAGAGCCTTGTCCAGCACATCAGGACGGTTGGTGGCAGCCAGTACGATAACTCCTGTATTGGGGCCGAAGCCGTCAAGTTCCGTAAGCAGCTGGTTCAAAGTGCTTTCTCGTTCATCATTGGCCTGGAACGCATTGACTTTGCCACGGGAGCGACCCACGGCATCTATTTCATCGATAAATATGATACTCGGTGCTTTTTCTTTGGCCTTTTTAAATAGGTCGCGTACTCTGGAGGCTCCCACACCCACAAACATTTCTACAAATTCGGATCCCGACATGGAGAAAAAGGGAACCTGAGCCTCGCCCGCAACGGCTCTGGCCATTAAGGTCTTTCCTGTTCCGGGAGGACCTACCAACAATACCCCTTTGGGTATTTTGGCCCCGAGCTTCGTATAGGTTTCGGGATTTTTTAGAAAATCCACCACTTCCATGACTTCTAACTTGGCCTCTTTTAAACCTGCAATATCTTTAAAGCTTGCTGAGCTTTTGGTGTCTTTTTCCGAAACATGGGGTGTTGATTTCCCGAAATTGAAGAGCGGATTTCCACCTGCACCTCTGCCACCCATTCTCCGTAGCATGAATAGCCAGAACAAAATGATAATCCCAAAGGGCAAAAGCCAGGACAGAATACCTATCAAACTGGTACGGGACTCATATTGTACATTTATTTTTTCTGAAGGGGAAAAATCTTCTTGGGCCCGTTGTAATTTGTCCTCAAAAGTCTCTACCGATCCGATGGTCATGCGGTATTGTGGCCCTACTTCAGCACTGAACAATTTTTCACTAACCTCTTTGTGCATTGGGTCGCCCAAGCGGTCTTTTTTGATATGGATTTCCGCGAATTCTTTGTTTACTACCACAATTTTTGCCACCTCCTGTTGTGCCAAAAGAGTGTCTTGCAAAAAAGACCAATTGATTTCTTTAGTGCCGGAAACAGGATTGGAAAGAATTGAAAACCATAATAATAGTCCGAAGAACAAAAAGTAGAGCCAATTGAAACCGTATCCCCCATAGGGCGGTTTGGGGTAGTTTTTATTGCTTCCCGAAGTTTTGGATTTTCCTTTGTTATTTTTATTAGACACTTGCTTCATTCATTTCTTAAACTGCACATTGATATAATGCTTCTTTGGTATCTTCCCGCAGAACTATCGCAAAATTATTCTAAATGCAGGTATTCTAATATGATGTAGGTCATTTCCAATTTCTCTATTCTCGCTTTAATTTGTTATTGAAATTAAAAGTGATGGAAAACAGAGCGCTATTTAAATCAGGAATACTATTTATTATAGTCATCGTTTTATTGTTATTGGCAAGATGTGGACCAGTTGTAGTTACTTCCAGGCCCAACAATCCGCCGCCGCCCTGGTTTTATCCAAACCGGGTAGAGGTGGTGCGCTATGTCTATTTTCCCGAATACATGATTTACTATGATCTGTCGGCAAGAACCTATCTGTATTTAGACGGAGATCTTTGGGTGCGGCGAAACGTTTTGCCACCGCGTTACCAAAGCATCGATTTAAGACGATCCCGATATGAGCGGATCCAAAATTACAATGAGGATAACATTCGGAGGTACCATGACGAGAATAATTCCAATCGGGGCAGGAGCAATAGGAATACGCCGGGAAGCAACAGAAACACAGGTAAATGAAATGGTTTTATAACTGTCGAATTAATAAAAAGCCATTATATTAATGTCAAAAAAAAAACAGGAAGCCGAAACTTCCTGTTTTTCATAAAGAATGGGGATTCATCAACACTTTTTTATCAATCTCTTAAACCATTTTATTGCTAAAACGACCTAAACGATCGATTGGAGTACCAACTGCATCCGTTTCCTTTACTATGACCTTTACCATTTTGCAATGATGCCGATCAATACTTTAAAGAAACTGGAACATTTGCATGTTCCAGTTTCCAAGAAAGTGTAAAAACCACCTTTGACCGCTTTGCGTAATTTTGAGTGAAACCTATTGCTAGGCCATAGCTAAAACCACACGGCATGGGGCATTTTCGACACCTTCTTTTACTAGACCTTATTACTCCCCACGAATAATAAGTTTAGTGTTATTTATGATATGCAGAAGTCGTTCAGACTTCGTTTTCAAAGAACTATTCCATTCAGCTAAGATGCCAAACTAAGGAATGATATCCAGGTTTAACATGACCTTCGTCAGTTCAATACTATTTTTTTAAAAAAGAAACCGGAACACCCAAATGTTCCGGTTTCCCGGAAGATGCTTTCTGATCCGATTACCGCTTACACTGACCTCAACAAAATTTATCGCTAAACCTTATCGTGGTTCAAATGGTCTAAAGGAGCGTCATGCCTCTTCCATCCTGTCAAGCCTAACCCCCCCGAGTAAGGCTTGTAAATTTTTCAATGAACTTTATTATTCTTAAATAAGAGACAAAAATAAAAGATCAATTTCTAGTTCCAAATGACCTAGATCAGTTTGGGGATTTTTTTCGTTTTTTTAACACTATTATTTTCTATCCACACATAAAGATTATCCGCATCTTCCTTATTACAAAGTTGTGTGCCAGGATGAAGCGTAGCGGCCGTACCACATGCTACGCCATATTTTACGGCTTCCCCTAATGATTTTCCATGGGATAGGCAGAATACCATACCAGCCACCATACTGTCGCCTGCGCCAATGGTACTTTTTTGATGTACCGTAGGGGCGGGAATATATTCTATTTCATTTTTGGTCGCCCATAATGCACCTTTCGCACCTAAGGAAACCACCAGTACTTTAC
>NZ_JBATGR010000077.1:0-3801 GCF_049665975.1 Eudoraea sp. | reverse complement strand
AAAAAGCCTGTTTTCGTGGCGGTTAATAAAGTAGATAACGCTAAAAGAGCGGAGGATGCCGTTGAGTTTTATGCACTTGGATTAGGTGATTATTACAATCTTTCCAGTATTAATGGCAGCGGCACGGGAGAATTATTGGATGCCCTTGTTGAGGTGTTGCCTGAAAGCGAAGAAGTTGAAGATGAACTACCCAGGTTTGCGGTAGTTGGGAGGCCCAATGCGGGGAAATCTTCTTTTATCAATGCATTAATTGGTGAGGAAAGATATATTGTTACAGATATTGCAGGAACCACACGCGATAGTATAGATACGAAGTACAACCGTTTTGGCTTTGAGTTTAATTTGGTAGATACTGCGGGTATTCGCCGGAAAGCAAAGGTAAAAGAGGACCTGGAATTTTATTCCGTCATGCGTTCTGTGAGAGCCATTGAGCACTGTGATGTTTGTTTACTTTTGTTAGATGCTACCCGTGGATTTGACGGACAGGTAGAAAACATTTTCTGGTTAGCACAGCGCAACAATAAAGGAATTGTAATCCTGGTTAACAAATGGGATTTAGTAGACAAGGATACTCATGCAGTTAAACTTTATACACAAAAAATTAAACAGGCCATTGAACCCTTTACAGATGTTCCTATCCTTTTTATGTCGGTTCATACTAAACAGCGTATTTTTAAGGCCATAGAAACGGCTGTAGAAGTCTATAAAAACCGCTCTAAACGAATACCTACCAGAAAACTTAATGATGTGTTGTTGCCCATAATTGAGCATACACCACCACCAGCCTACAAGGGGAAATATGTAAAGATTAAATACATCACCCAACTTCCTACACCTTATCCGCAATTTGCTTTTTTCTGTAACCTTCCGCAATATGTACGGGAGCCTTACAAGCGGTTTTTGGAGAATAAATTGCGAGAAAATTTTGATTATACAGGCGTGCCTGTGACCATTTTTATGCGGAAAAAATAGGTATTTTTTGTATCTTAATTTTCCCATGAACAAAACCAACCTTCCTCTTCTTCTTTTTGTTAGTGTCATTTTGTTGGCACCATCCGTTTTCGCACAGAACTCATTACGTCAGCATTTAGCAACGAAATATGAAGCTTTTTTTGAGCCCGACCGTGAAAATATACACCTACATTTAAATAAGACAATATTCTCTCAGGAAGAACACATATGGTTTTCTGCTTATGTGTTTGATCAAAATTCGCAAACCCCGTCACTTCAAACGACCAATTTGTACGTGTGTCTTTATGATAAAGAAGGTAATGAGGTTAAAAGAAATCTGCTATATATAGAAGGAGGAGTAGGGCATGGTGATTTTAAGATTGATTCGTCTTTCACTTCTGGGATTTATTACATAAGGGCGTACACCAATTGGATGAAAAACTTCAAACACAAAGATTCCTTTATTCAAAAAATTGAGGTTTTCCCTCAAACTCCTGAAATAGCATTGCCTGATATTACTGACCAATTCGATGTACAACTATTGCCTGAAAGTGGCTATATTTTGGAGAACACCAAGAGTATTGTAGGATTCAAGGTAATGGATGTCAAAGGTGCCGGGCAAAAAATTGTCTCCGCCTCCTTAATCAATAGTGATGGCCTATCCATTTTAGAAAATATTCATAACAACCATTTGGGTTTTGGGAAGTTTGCCTATTTTCAGAAAGGCCAGCGCCAATATAAATTGCGAATTTCTCTCGAAAATGGAAAGATTCTTGAAAGCGTACTTCCAAGACCGCAAAGTGAAGGTATTCTAATCACGTCAAATAATCTTGATCCAAAAAGGTTGTTATTATCCGTAAGCACAAATGAAAGAACGCTGAATTCCAATAAAGGGGAACTCTTTTTTGTGGCTTTTCATCAAAACATGAACCTTGTGGTTAAAGAGTTTGTTTTAAATGAAAAAGATTTGGTTTTTAGCTTTGACAAGGCCAAACTGCCATTTGGGGTCAACATATTAACCCTTTTTGATGATAAGTTCAATGTAATTGCAAGCAGTCTCTTTTTTAATGAATTTGCGATTGATATCCCAGAAGTGACCATTGCGATAAAAGGAGAAACCGCCCGGGATTCTGTGAACTTGGCAGCGGTTATAAACAGAAGAGACACGACTAATTTTACATTGAGTGCCTCTATTCTACCGGAGGGAACTAAAGCGAACCATCCTTCTAATTCTATTTACAGTTCGTTTTGGTTGATACCCTATTTGCGCAATTCAATAGAAGACCCTTCTTATTATTTCAATGGGTATAATCGTTTGAAGCTTTATGAATTGGACTTAATGTTATTGGTGCAGGGATGGGGCAGATATGACTGGAAGACAATATTTAAAGATACATTTGAAGAAAACTTTGAGTATGAAAGGGGTATTACCATTAAGGGGAAGGTACTAAACGCTGATTTATCGAAGGAGAATAGTTTGTGGGTGAATGACGGTAGCCCCACCGGCTTTTATTCCTTGGATTTGACCAAAAACAAGGAATTTACAAAAAGTGGATTGGTACTTTATAAAAATGATTCACTGACTTTGGCTCTGATCGATCGAGATGGAAGACTTAAGGTGCCTGATTTAGAGCTTTCATATATGCCTCATTTGGAAAGTGAAGATTTAGATTTTTTTGAAAGTAGTGATTACTCTTCAAACTTGAAATCGAAGTTGACCGAAACTGTTGATGCTCCTCTAAAATTAATGGGCAATACAGTACAGTTAGATGAAGTGACCGTTGTTGAAAGAAGGTTGCCACGGAGAAGCAGGTTTTCAGTCGACGCTTTAACCACTGTAAAATTGGTAACCAATGAGGATATAAAAAAATATGGAAGTTTGGTTGGCTATCTGAGAAAATTAGGGTTTCTAGCGATTATAGAAACCGATGCCTTTGGGTTTACGAAATTGGCAGTCAAAGCCTCTGGCCGCAAGTTGGGAGGCCTTAGGAACATTCCACTATCCCTAAATGGATTTCCTACCGATGGTTCTGATTTGGTGGGTAAGCCTTTATCGGCATTCCAATCAATTGCTTATGACGATATTAAGCAAGGTTATATAGCTTTTACCAGCAGTGGAGCGTATGTAGACCTCAATGCTCCAAAACGATATATCAAAAGATTAATTACAGATGGCTTCACTAAACCACAGAAGTACTACGAGCCCAAATATGCTTATTATGACTCGACTGTTTTTGAACACTACGGGGCCGTGAATTGGCAAGCTGTACTGTTGTCGGATTCTAAGAACGAAGTTATTTTTTCTTTCCCTAAACAAAAACAGCAAAAGGTCAAGGTGTTTATTGAGGGCATGGGTGCTGATGGTAAACTTCTTTCAACTGTGAAAACCGTTCAGTTGAAGTAATCTGTGTGCGGTGCAGAATTTAATTTGTAGCAATCAGTATTATGACAATCTTTAATTATTTCATTCTTTTACCTCTTATTTTCGATTTCTCATTTTGTATTTCCATATCACCAGCCTCCGGATGCACCACCCCCGCCAAAGCCTCCACCTCCGAAGCCTCCGCTAAAGCCACCGCCGCCAAATCCTCCGCTTCCGAATCCACCTCCGGAAGAACCTGAGTTATATCCGCCCCTGCCCATATTGCTCAGGATGATAATATCCCAAAGGTTCATACCTTTTTTTCGTCCCCCGCCTTTGCCTCCGCCACCTCTTCGGTTACGATTGCTAAGAATAATGATGATTACTATAAAAATGATAATAGGCAGAATTGCTCCAAAAGGAAAGTTTCCATCCCCTTCGGGAGGGCGTTCTTCTTTAAATTCGCCCGTTAACACCTTAAAGATGGC
>NZ_JBATGR010000076.1:0-10679 GCF_049665975.1 Eudoraea sp. | reverse complement strand
GTTGTATTACTCATTTTACTGACCATTCTCTCGTTTAAGGTCGATAGATTAGCAGGTTTACTTTGCTGACCTCTTAGAATACGTAAGACATTAAATTGTTGTGTCGAAATTCCATAAGGTTTAAGGGCCTGTGAGATATTGTCAGTGACCTTATTATGTATTAACATTAAATGTATAATAGTCCTGCTTCTTAAGGGAATCTTCTTATCCGTCTTTATTACAGCTTCAACATTCATGTACTTACAATATTTGTATATACAAATGTATATATACGATAACAACCACCAACATTTGGGCAGATAAAGTTTTGTTAAATTTATTTGGACTAAACAGACGGCTACTTAATTTTTAGCTGAAATAGCATAAAGTAAGATGGATTTGATTTGTCTGAACGGATGTTTAAGTACCCCTTTATTTATAGGTTGTTTGAAAATATGGATGATAGTACTACCATCCATATTAGTTAAGAAATTACGATTGATGTTAGCTTTTTCTACGCCGCTGCGGGAAAACCAAATATGTTGAGAACCCTCATGATGCTTTGCTAAAGGAGGAGAGGTCAATTATAAATTCGTGCTATTGGCTGTTCAATAAAGTAGCGACATTTGTATATTTTTGTGAAAAGTAAAGGAGTTTGTAACTTCGTCCAGAAATATAAATAAAATGGCAGATTTATTACAAGAAGAATGGGTTGAGCAATTGGAAAATGATGATAACGCTTTTATTCTGGATGTTAGAACGCCGGAAGAAGCAAATCAGGGACAAATTCCTGAGTCCACCACTCTAAATATTTATTTGGGGCAAGAATTTTTAGAAGAGCTGAAGCAATTGGATAAATCTAAAAATTATTACGTTTACTGCAGATCTGGCCAGCGAAGCCGTCAGGCTTGTGCAATAATGAACAGTATAGGTATTCCCAATGCCTACAACCTCATGGGGGGAATACTTGAATGGAAGGGAGATATAATCTAATTATCTTAAACCCTTTATGCTGCAACCCATTTTCAGTGGGTTCTTTTATTTTAGGTGTATGCGTGAAGATCTCCTACACTACATCTGGAAAAATGGAAAAATTCCAATCGCAAATCTATACACTTCAAGACAGAAAACACTTCAAATTATATCTCTGGGAATTCACAATCATGATGCGGGACCTGATTTTTTTCATGCTAAATTGGAAATTAATGGACAACTTTGGGCAGGAAATGTAGAAATCCATGTAAAATCTTCTGATTGGTATGCACATCAGCATGATATGGATAGTAATTATGACAATGTAATATTGCATGTAGTTTGGGAAGAAGATACAGTAGTCTACAGGAAAAACAAACAAGAAATACCCACTCTTGAGCTTAGAAATTTTATACCGGGATATATCCTAACAAATTATTATAAATTATTTAATTCATCTAAAGATACCTTTATCAATTGTGAGAGGGAGTTGGATTCTATCGATAAATTTAAATTTTCAGTTTGGTTGGAACGGTTATATTTTGAAAGGCTGGAAGAGAAATCTAATGAAATAAACAGATTGTTGGCAGAAGCAAAAAACGATTGGGAGAAAGTACTTTTTATACTATTATTGAAAAATTTTGGACTAAAGTTAAACAGCGAGGCTTTCTTAAGCCTAGGAAGAACGCTTGAGTTTGGTATTGTCCGTAGGTTAAGCCATAATGTTTTTCAGTTGGAAAGCGTTCTATTTGGTTTAGCAGGGCTTTTGGATAATGAATCATCTAAGGATAAGGTTTTTACCCAAATGAAGAAAGAGTATTTTTATTTGAGGGATAAATTCAGGATTAAAGAGGGCAGTGTTCAGAAACCGTCGTTTTTTAGATTACGCCCTGCCAACTTCCCTACTATCCGCTTATCACAACTTGCTAATTTATATGCCAGACAACCACAATTATTTGGCAATATTATCGCCTTAAAGGAAGTTGATCAGGCTTATAAAATTTTCAGTATATCTACTAGTAAATACTGGCAAAAACATTATGTTTTTGGTAAGATTTCGCCTAAAAGAGAAAATAAACTTACTAAGAGTTTTATTAATTTATTGCTTATAAATACTATACTTCCCATGATTTTTTGTTATTCCAAATGGCAAGGAAGAGACGTTAGTTCAAGAATAATTATGATTGTAAATAAACTAAAAAGCGAGGATAATAAAATTATTAGAAAGTTTAATAATCTTGGAGTTAATTGTAGCAATGCTATGTGTAGTCAGGCCATACTGCAACTTTATAATACTTATTGTACACAAAATAGATGTCTGGAATGTGTAGTAGGCGATAGTTTATTAAAAGGAAAATAGTATTTTTAAAAAATGAATATTTTCTATAGTCTTTTATATTATTTTCAGAAACGCGGCTTTGAAGTATGCAGACGGATCGCGGAGAGTCTTGGTATTAGGGCACGTGTTGTTAGAACCTCTTTTATCTACCTAACGTTTGTAACTTTGGGCTTTGGCTTTGCGTTATATCTGTTTTTAGCGTTTTGGTTGAGAATAAAGGATTTGATCTACACCAAAAGGAATTCGGTTTTTGATCTTTAGATATGATTAGACTTTTTCGCTCTAAAATTTACATTGCAATTGCATTGATGCTGACAGTATTACTGGCAGGGACCTTGGGATATCATTTTATATCCGAATTATCTTGGTTGAATGCCATTTATATGACCATAATTACGGTTACGACCGTTGGATTTAATGAAGTTGGACCTTTGGAAACAGAAGGTAAAATATTTACAATTTTTTTAATAATATCCAGTGTTTTTATATTTGCCTATGCCATTTCTGTGATTACAGAATATTTATTCAGCAAAAATCAATTACAGCTTCTAAAAACAAAAAAGGTGAAAAAAATGATCAACAGTTTATCCAATCATGTTATTATTTGTGGATACGGACGAAATGGTATGCAAGCGGTGGAACGACTTAAAGCATACAAAAAACCTTTTGTAGTTATTGAAAGGGACAAAGATGTTATTGAAAAACATGAAGTAGATGTCTTGTTTGTGGAGGGTGATGCCAATGAGGATGAAACCTTATTAACCGCTCGAGTAAAGGATGCTCAATATCTTATCGTTACCTTACCGGACGATGCAGATAATTTGTTTGTTGTGTTGTCAGCGCGTCAACTAAATAACCAATTATTTATCATAAGCAGGGCTTCTCAGGTTACTTCCCAAAATAAATTGAAATTAGCTGGCGCAGATAGTGTTATCATGCCGGATAAAATTGGAGGCGATCATATGGCATCCCTGGTTGTAATACCAGATTTGATAACATTTATGGATAAATTATCCACAGAAGGGGAAAATACGACCAACCTGGAAGAAGTTGCCATTGAAGATTTTGCAGATCAAATGGAATGTAATTCCTTGAGGGACCTTGACCTTCGGAGAAAAACAGGATGTACTATTATTGGATATATAGAGCCCGACGGTAATTATATAATTAACCCTGAAGCCGATTTACCTCTGGAACCTAATAGTAAAGTAATTGTTTTAGGAAGGCCCGAACAGATTAAAAAGCTTAACGAAATGTTTCATATAAACTAGGCTGCAGGAGATAATTATATTTTTTTGTTGTACTATTTTTTAGGATATTGCCTCCATAACAAACCAAATTAAACCAAAAACAACACTTATGAAGTATAGACTTCTTTCAATTTTATTACTGTTTCTGCCAATTTTGACATTTGCACAGGACAAAGGCCTTGACGAAAAAGTTAATGATGCATTTATGCCTGTTGCCGTATGGTGGGAAGGCTTTATTCTAACTTCAATTCCTATTGCCGGATATAATTTGCCCATTGTTTTAATACTATTAATATTCGGAGCAACTTTTTTTACGATTTATTTTAAGTTTCCAAATATCACGCAATTTGGATTGGCAATAAATACTGTTCGTGGCAAGTATGATGAATTAGATCATCATGGTGTTGAAAAGGCCGAACTTAATATTGTCGATGGGGATTTGGTTGATACTATTGCAGATGAAAGTAAAGAGGGAGAGGTAAGTCATTTTCAGGCATTGGCGACTGCTGTTTCGGGAACGGTAGGTCTGGGAAATATTGCAGGAGTAGCAGTTGCTATTGCACTTGGTGGACCCGGAGCTACTTTTTGGATGATTGTTTGCGGTTTAATAGGGATGTCTACAAAATTTGTAGAATGTACCCTTGGCGTCAAGTATAGAGATGTGGGAGAAGATGGTACCGTTTATGGGGGGCCAATGTATTACTTGTCTAGGGGTTTAAAGGAAAAAGGATTTACAGGTTTAGGCAAAGTTTTGGGTGCTGTTTTTGCTGTATTATGTGTTGGCGCTTCTTTTGGAGGAGGTAACGCTTTTCAGTCAAATCAGGCAGCGGTACAACTTTCAACCATGCTAAATTTACAAGGAGGCGCTACGGGAGTCATTATTGGTGTAATTCTTGCCATACTGGTAGGTATCGTAATTATTGGAGGAATAAAAAAGATTGCCAGCGTAACCGAGAAAATTGTTCCGTTTATGGCCGGAGTTTACGTTTTAGCTTCATTGGTTATCATTTTTGCAAATTTCCAATATATTGGCGATGCATTTGGGATGATCTTCAATGGGGCATTCACTCCAGAAGCAGGTTTAGGAGGTATTGTTGGGGTTATTATTGTAGGCTTTCAAAGAGCAGCTTTTTCGAATGAAGCCGGCGCAGGATCCGCAGCAATTGCTCATTCCGCGGTTAAAACTAAGTATCCAGCAAGTGAGGGTATTGTAGCACTTTTAGAACCATTTATAGACACCGTTGTAATATGTACAATGACAGCCTTAGTTATTATTTTCTTTAATATGGATTCCGGAGCTTTTGAGTACGGAAATGCTGTGAATAGTACTGTTTTAATTAGTGAAACCGGAAATTATATAGGGGGAGTTGATTTAACATCAATGGCTTATGATTCTGTAATTCCAGGATTCAGATATATACTAACTATTGCAATAATATTATTTGCATTTTCAACAATGATTTCATGGTCTTACTATGGTCTTCAATCCTGGAAATACCTTTTCGGGAGAGGTAGAAAAGCAGATGTTGTCTATAAAATTTTATTTTTATTATTTGTTGTTGTTGGTGCAGCAGCTACCTTAGATGCCGTAATTAAGTTTTCGGATGCAATGATTCTGGCATTAGTGTTCCCCAACATGATAGGTTTGTTGTTTTTGTTCCCCAGGGTTAAAGAAGAACTTAATAAGTACCTGATAGATATAAAAGGTATGAGTAAATAAGAATACCATTGAAAAATTTTAAATCCCACTTTAAGTTCAATAAACAGGAACGCAGTGGGATTTTCTTTTTATTGGTAATCATTTTTGGCTTACAACTTATTTATATGCTGTTCAAGAATGAAATGGTTTATACCTCAGAGGCAAGTTTTGGACTGGATACTGAAGTACAAAAATTATTGGATTCAATTAGGGAACAAAGTAAGGTAGAAGAATCACCGAAAATTTATCCTTTTAATCCAAACTTTATAACCGATTATAAAGGTTATACCCTTGGCTTGTCTAATGAGGAGATAGATAGATTACATGTATTCAGATCTGAAAACAGGTGGGTAAATTCCACAAAAGAATTTCAGAAGGTTACATTAATTTCAGATTCTTTACTAAAAATATTAGCTCCATACTTTAACTTTCCTGAGTGGAATAATCGAACAAAAATCAAAGAAAAAGAAAGAAAGCAAAAATCTGTATTAACAGAGGTGAGGTACAAGGATTTGAATCAGGCTAATTCGGAAGAGCTTAAGCTTATATATGGAATTGGTGATAAATTATCGGCCAGAATTGTCAAATTTAGAAACAGATTAGGGGGTTTTATGGTAAATGAACAGCTATATGATGTATATGGTCTGCAGGAAGAAGTGGTTTTAAGAATATTGGAAGAATTTCGTGTTAAGGAGCAACCAATAATTAAAAGGATCAATATTAATACAGCTACTAGAGAAGAAATGGAACAACTCATATATATAAATCAAAACCTTGCTATTCAGATAGTTAATTACAGGGATAGTGTTGGGATTATCCAATCTTTTAATGAATTATTGAAAATAGAAGATTTCCCGGCAGACAAGATTGATAGAATTGAATTATATTTGTCGCTCTAAAAAATTGCAATGATGACTACAGACACTATGTCTATTATTAGTTTTGATTATTCTGAGACCCAACACCATGTTGCCGAGTCTGCTAAGAAATTTGCAGAACAATACATACGGCCTCATATTATGGAGTGGGATGAAACTCAGTTTTTCCCAGCGGATCTTCTTAAAAAGGCTGGAGAATATGGCTTTATGGGTGTATTGGTTCCTCATGAATTAGGTGGAGCCGGTTTAGGCTATCACGAGTATATAGCTATTATTGAAGAGATATCAAAAGTTGATCCATCAATTGGCTTGTCTATAGCTGCTCATAATTCTTTATGCACAAATCATATTCTATCTTTTGGGAATGATGAGCAAAAACGAAAGTGGATTCCGAAACTTGCTACCGGAGAGTGGATTGGTGCTTGGGGTTTAACAGAACATAATACGGGTTCAGATGCAGGTGGAATGAGCACAACAGCCGTTAAAGATGGCGATCATTGGGTTCTAAACGGGGCAAAGAATTTTATCACTCATGGCATAAGTGGAGATATTGCTGTTGTTGTTGTACGAACCGGGGAGAAGGGAGATAGTCATGGGATGACTGCTTTTGCTATTGAAAAAGGGACATTGGGGTTTGCCAGTGGTAAGAAAGAGAATAAATTAGGAATGCGTGCCAGCGAAACTGCTGAATTGATTTTTAATAATTGCAGGATTCCCGATTGCCAGAGACTAGGGGAAATAGGCGATGGTTTTATACAGTCTATGAAAGTTTTAGATGGAGGGCGTATATCTATAGGAGCTTTGTCTTTGGGAATATCTAAAGGCGCCTATGAAGCTTCATTAAAGTATTCCAAGGAACGTGTTCAATTTGGTAAACCCATAAGTTCATTTCAGGGTATTTCATTTAAACTGGCTGATATGGCCACCGAAATTGAGGCTTCTGAATTATTACTGCACAAGGCTGCTTTTCTGAAAAATGAGGGTCGCAAAATGACCAAAATAAGTGCAATGGCAAAAATGTATGCTTCCGAGGTCTGTGTAAAGATTGCCAATGAAGCAGTACAAATTCATGGAGGTTATGGCTACACTAAGGACTTTCCGGTAGAAAAATTCTATAGGGATGCAAAGCTGTGCACAATAGGAGAAGGTACCACGGAAATCCAAAAAGTAGTTATAGCGAAGAATATTTTAAAATAATTTGTTACCGTTTAATTAATTCATTCTATATTTGCACTCGAAAAATCATTAAAGAAAGGAGGTTGTAGCCTATGTTGATAATACCAGTAAAAGAAGGAGAAAATATAGACAGAGCTTTAAAACGTTTTAAACGTAAGTTCGATCGTACAGGTACAATGCGTCAGTTGAGAAAACGTCAGCAGTTTACTAAGCCTTCAGTAGAAAGAAGACAACAAATACAGAAAGCACAGTATATTCAGGGTCTAAGAGATCAGGAAGAAATCTAATAAATAGCTTTTAGCATTTTAAAATCCCGTCACGATAAGTATCGAGACGGGATTTTTTTATGAAAATAACTAAAGGTAACTTTGTGATATGTCTTTAACAGCTTTTATATCTTATCTAACCCATGAGAAGAACTATTCACCAAATACGGTGACGGCATACGAAAAGGATATTCAGGAATTTAAGGAATTTTGCCTTAAGGAGTATGATTTTAAGCAAATAGATAAGGCAGAGTATAATTTGATAAGAGGATGGGTAGTTCAAATGGTCACAGCAGGTTTGTCCAACAGATCTGTTAACCGGAAAGTAGCTTCGTTGAAGGCTTATTATAAGTTTTTATTGAAAACGGAAAACCTTAAGGTTAATCCATTAGCTAAACATAAGGCTCTAAAGACACCTACAAAAATTGAAGTTCCTTTTTCTGAGACAGAAATGGAAATGCTTTTGCAACAGGTGCATTTTGAAGATGGCTTTGAAGGCAGTAGGGATAGGTTAATCATAGAATTACTATATACTACAGGAATTAGGCGGGCAGAACTCATTAATCTTAAATTAAAGGATATTGAACTTTCTCAAAAAACGATGAAGGTATTGGGTAAACGAAATAAGGAACGAATTGTTCCACTCTTGGACACAACTATAAATCTGTATGAGATATATTTGGACGAAAGATTAAAGTTAGATTTAATAAAGGCAAAGGATTTTATTTTTCTTTCCAAAACGGGGATTAAAATTTATGAAACACTTGTTTATAGAATTATTAATGGGTATTTTAGTAAGGTCTCTTCCAAAGTTAAAAAGAGTCCGCATATACTTAGGCACACCTTCGCCACGCATTTGCTTAACAAAGGAGCAGATTTAAATTCGGTGAAGGAATTGTTGGGGCATTCAAGTTTGGCTTCTACACAGGTTTACACACATAATAGTATAGCCGAATTAAAAAAAGTACATGCATCTGCTCATCCAAGGAGCAAGAAATAGTAAAATTGGCTTTTCTATTGTTTAACCTAAAATATTTAGCTTATGAAGGTAAATACGCAAGCTGTGAATTTTAATGCAGATTTAAAACTTCTAAATTTTATTCAATCGCGTTTAGACAAACTAGAACTTTTTTATGATAAGATTGTAAGCTCTGATGTGCATTTGAAGGTTGAAAACATCAGTGAAAAAGAAAATAAAATTGTCGAAATTAAGCTGTATATTCCAAAAGATATGTTCGTAGTTAAAAAGCAATGCAAATCTTTTGAGGAGGCAATTGATTCTGCTTGCAGTTCTCTGGAGAGAAAATTGGTTAAAAAGAAGAAAAAACCAAGGTTCCAACCCACTTTAAAATTTTTATAAAATAGTTTTGATTAAAAAAATAATTATCTACATTTGCAGTCCGTTAGAAATAGCGGACTTTTTTATGCTTTAAAAGGCTTTAAAAAGCCGATGTAGCTCAGCTGGCTAGAGCAGCTGATTTGTAATCAGCAGGTCGTGGGTTCGAGTCCCTCCATCGGCTCGTAAGAATATAAAATAGCAAGGAGGGGGAGATACTCAAGCGGCCAACGAGGACAGACTGTAAATCTGTTGGTTTTACCTTCGCAGGTTCGAATCCTGCTCTCCCCACAACTGGTTTTTGAGAGCGGTTTGGTGAAAATTGCTTTTGAATTTACAAGACTGGAGAAATTTAGAGTCTGGTTATTATCGCAGTTCGGGACTTAAATGATGTTCAAGAGGATTGTTGAAATATTGAAAATTAGAATTGCGGGAGTAGCTCAGTTGGTAGAGCGTCAGCCTTCCAAGCTGAATGTCGCCGGTTCGAACCCGGTCTCCCGCTCAAAGAAATTGAGTTAACGTTTGCTATTTTGATCAAGGTTAACATTAAACCTGTTTATCAAAATATAAAACCTGGAGACCCATAAGCCGACGTAGCTCAGGGGTAGAGCGTTTCCTTGGTAAGGAAGAGGTCACGGGTTCAATTCCCGTCGTTGGCTCAAATAGATTAGGCATTAATTATTATACACTAATATAAACTAAGATTAAATTCAAGCAAAATGGCAAAGGAAACTTTTGATCGTTCCAAACCGCACTTAAATATTGGTACTATTGGACACGTAGATCACGGTAAAACTACATTAACTGCTGCTATTACTACTGTATTGGCAAACGCAGGACTATCTGAAAAGAGAAGTTTCGATTCAATCGATAACGCTCCGGAAGAAAAGGAACGAGGTATTACAATTAATACATCACACGTTGAATATTCAACGGCGAATCGTCATTACGCACACGTAGATTGTCCTGGTCACGCGGATTATGTAAAGAACATGGTAACCGGTGCTGCACAAATGGACGGAGCTATCTTAGTAGTTGCTGCCACAGATGGTCCTATGCCTCAAACCAGAGAGCATATCCTTTTGGGTCGTCAGGTAGGGATTCCAAGAATGGTTGTTTTCATGAATAAAGTAGACATGGTTGATGATGAGGAATTACTTGAGCTTGTTGAAATGGAAATAAGAGAGCTTCTGTCTTTCTACGAGTACGATGGGGATAATGGACCAGTTATTTCCGGATCGGCTTTAGGTGCTTTAAATGGAGAACAAAAGTGGGTAGATACAGTAATGGAATTAATGACTGCTGTTGATGAATGGATTGAATTGCCAAAAAGAGATATTGAAAAAGATTTCTTAATGCCAGTTGAAGATGTTTTCTCAATTACTGGTCGTGGTACTGTTGCTACTGGTCGTATTGAAACTGGTGTAGCTAATACAGGAGATCCTGTAGATATCATTGGTATGGGAGCTGAAAAATTAACATCTACAATTACTGGAGTTGAAATGTTCCGTAAAATATTAGATAGAGGTGAAGCTGGAGATAACGTTGGTATCTTGTTAAGGGGTATAGAAAAAACAGATATAAGCAGAGGAATGGTAATCTGTAAGCAAGGTTCTGTAACTCCTCATGCTAAATTCAAAGCAGAGGTTTATATCCTTAAGAAAGAAGAAGGTGGACGTCACACTCCATTCCACAATAATTATCGTCCTCAGTTTTATGTTCGTACAACAGATGTAACGGGTAATATTGCTTTACCATCTGGTGTTGAAATGGAAATAAGAGAG
>NZ_JBATGR010000075.1:0-2505 GCF_049665975.1 Eudoraea sp. | reverse complement strand
CTGATATTCCTTTCTGTTAATATTGGTAAAACCAAATTTGGGTACTCGTCTTTGTAAAGGCATTTGACCTCCTTCAAAACCAATCTTCCTGGAATACCCGGATCTTGATTTAGCACCTTTATGTCCTCTTGTTGCAGTACCTCCTTTGCCAGAACCCTGTCCTCGGCCTATGGTTTTCCCGGCTTTGTGAACAGACCCTTTGGCTGGTTTTAAATTCCCTAAATTCATTACAAATATATTTTATGCTTCTTCTGTAGAAACTAAGTGTTTAACCTTATTGATCATTCCCATAATATTGGGTGTGGTTTCATGTTCCACAACATGACCAATCTTACGCAATCCAAGTGCCTCCAGTGTTCTTTTCTGATTTTGTGGCCTTTTAATGCTACTTCTTACCTGCTTAACTCTAATCTTTGCCATACTCTTGCTACTTATCCTTTAAAGACTTTTTCTAACGAAACACCTCTTTGTTTTGCTACAGTTCTGGCATCCCTCAATTGTAATAAAGCATCAAATGTAGCTTTTACTACATTATGTGGGTTAGAGGATCCCTGAGACTTGGACAAAACGTCTTGTACGCCAACTGATTCCAATACAGCTCTAACAGCGCCTCCGGCAATTACTCCTGTACCATGGGAAGCAGGTTTAACATACACACGTGCACCGCCAAATTTTCCTTTTTGCTCATGTGGCAAAGTGCCCTTAACTAGTGGTATTCTAATTAAGTTCTTTTTAGCATCCTCAATAGCCTTCGCTATAGCGGTAGCTACTTCTTTAGACTTCCCAAGACCATGACCTACAACACCATTCTCATCACCTACAACCACGATCGCAGAAAAACCAAAAGCTCTACCCCCTTTTGTTACTTTAGTAACTCTTTGAACACCAACCAATCTGTCTTTTAGTTCAAGACCTCCCGGTTTAACAATTTCTACATTTTTGTAATTCCCGAACATATTTCCTATTAAAATTTTAGACCGGCCTCTCTGGCACCTTCGGCCAATGATTTTACTCTACCATGATACAAATTACCACCACGATCAAAAGCAACTGCTTCTATCCCGGCTTTCTTTGCTTTTTCAGCCACTGCCTTACCTACAAGGTTGGCAATCTCTATTTTTGTGCCTTTTGCCTTATTTAGTTCCTTATCCCTAGAAGAAGCGGCAACTAAAGTGGTTCCATTATTATCGTCTATTATTTGTGCATAAATCTCTTTATTGCTTCTATAAACAGACAATCTAGGTCTCTCTGTTGTACCAAAGGATACTTTTCTTATCCTTTTTCTAATACGCTCTCTTCTTTCAGTTTTTGATAATCCCATAATTCAATTCTTAAGCGGATTTACCTGCTTTTCTTCTTAATTGTTCTCCAACAAATTTTATCCCTTTTCCTTTGTAAGGTTCTGGTTTGCGGAAAGATCTTATTTTGGCCGCAATTTGGCCTACCAATTGTTTGTCATATGAGGTAAGCTTTATAATTGGGTTCTTTCCCTTTTCAGAAATCGTTTCAACTTTAACTTCAGAAGCTAAATTCAAAACAATATTATGCGAAAAACCTAAAGCCAAATCTAACTTTTGACCTTGATTAACTGCACGGAAACCAACACCTACCAATTCAAGCTCTTTAGTCCATCCGTTAGTTACTCCCAAAATCATATTGTAAATCAAGGACCTATACAAGCCGTGTTTGGCCTTATGTTCTTTAGATTCTGAAGGTCTGGTTACCACAACCTGGCCTTCCTCAGATTTAACGGAAACCCCTGAATATTCCTGAGTTAATTCACCCAATTTCCCTTTTACAGTAATAAGATTATTCTGCAGTTCTACTGTGACTCCTTCCGGAATTTCTATTGGATTGTTACCTATTCTAGACATTTTCCTATCTCTTTATTTCTTAATAAACGTAGCATAAAACTTCCCCGCCAACATTGTCTCGCTGAGCTTGTTTACTTGTCATAACTCCATGAGAAGTAGACACAATAGCAATTCCCAAGCCATTAAGTACTCTGGGCATCTCTCCGGAATTGGCATATTTTCTAAGACCCGGCGTACTTATACGCTGAATCTTTCTAATGACCGGTTCTTTCGTCAGCCTATCATACTTCAGGGCAATTTTAATAATTCCCTGTACTTCATTATCCTCGAATTTATAACTCAAAATATATCCCTGATCGAATAAAATTTTAGTTACTTCTTTTTTCAAATTAGAAGCAGGAATATCAACTACCCTATGACCCGCACTACTGGCGTTTCTAATTCTTGTTAAATAATCTGCTATTGGATCTGTAAACATCTTCTTAACTTTTATATTGGATTACCAACTTGCTTTTTTAACACCGGGAATCAATCCTTGGTTAGCCATTTCTCTAAACATTACACGAGAAATACCAAAAGTCCTCATATACCCTTTAGGTCTGCCTGTTAATTTACATCTATTGTGCATACGAACAGGAGAAGCATTTTTAGGCAGTTTTTGCAAAGCTTCGTAGTCGCCGGCTTTTTTTAA
>NZ_JBATGR010000074.1:0-24827 GCF_049665975.1 Eudoraea sp. | reverse complement strand
GCTTCCAGCACCGTGTTTACGGTTCTTTCAAGAAATTCATCAGACACTACTATTTCCAGATACCTTCTTTGGATGTCAGTGGTACTGTATGAAATACCTCGATAGACATGTCCTTGCTTTTCATTACCAACTCCAGTTACATCCCAGTAACTAAAGAAATTTACCTCAATTTCATGAAGTGCATTTTTCACATCATCAAATTTGGATTTCCTAATAATTGCTTCAACTTTTTTCATTTGTAAATTTTATTGTTGATCCCGGCAAATATATATTAAAATAATTAAGACCCTAAAAAAATAGGGGGTGGTATTATAATTTTTATAATTATATGAATTAGACCCTATAAATTTTGAGGGTATACTATTAAAAAAGAAAAAAACTGTTTATTTGATGATTTTGTGAGAGAGCTTTAACTAAACTTGTAGGAAAATAAAAAAGCCCTACTTTTTTTTTATAAAGCGGTGAGGTATTAAGAATTCTATTATAAGGATAAAAAAAATGTTTAAATCGTTGATGCTTTCATATTAGCCTGGAAAGCCAAAGCCCCAAAACAATCGCGAGAACACCCACTGCAATACTGCTAAAAGTATAAAAGGAAAAGTGCAACAATTCGCCGGATTGAAGTAACCCGTGATTTTCTAAAGTAAATGCAGAAAATGTAGTAAATCCTCCACAAAATCCCGTAGAGAGAATTAAGATTTGATCTTTTGAAAGTAGATTACCTTTCATAGATGTGCCCAGAAGAAAACCAATTATCAGGCAACCAATAATATTAACCAGGAATGTACCAAGGTAAAAATTTTGAAAATAATCGTTGAAAGTTTTGCCAATAATAAAACGAAGAAAGCTACCAATCCCACCTCCAATAAAAACAAGTAAAAATTGTTTCATACCCTAAAGGTAAAAAACTAAATGGCTTTTTTGTACTTGGTTTGATTTAAATCCAGAGGATAAATTTTAGTCAAAGACTGCTCAGAAATACTTTTCCTTAGTTTGCTTACTCTTTGGCGAGCACTTGTTATGCTAAAAAATAAAAGTGCTGCATTAACAAGTATTAGAACAAAAAAAATAGTTAAAAAAGTGGTCATTTTAGAATAATGATATAATTGGTTAACGCAAAATTACTTCTTTTCTTGTATTATACGAATGAAAAGCAAAATTTGTTGTAAATCATTTAATTTTTGTGGTGTTGGCAATAATTATGTTAATTTTTGAGAATGTACTTCATTGCAAATAAGATTATTATGAATATTATAAACACAATTCCTACCCACTTTACACCCCGGTAATATTTAGCATGAAGTTTTTTGTCTTTTCCGTAAGAAAATAGCAGGATCACTGTGAATAACAAAATAAAAATTATTGCAAATACTACTTGTCCTGTGCTAAACATATTTATTATTTTTACGCAAAACTAAAACAAAAAACCCATGAAAAAGAAAATTGCCTCTGTTGAACTTTTTCATAAATCTTTTGGCCTTGGAGTAGCCCACTCAATGAAAGCGGACCTGGGTGTTGCAAAGAACAAGTTGCGATTTGACCTGATGGATGAAGAAAATAAGGAATATTTGGAGGCAGCCCAAAATAATGATCTGGCAGAAGTGGCAGATGCATTAGGGGATATGCTTTATATTCTTTGTGGAACTATTCTGGAACACGGTATGCAATATAAAATTGAGGAAGTGTTTGAAGAAATACAGCGCAGTAATATGAGTAAATTAGGAAAAGATGGGAAACCCATTTACCGGGAGGATGGTAAAGTGCTTAAAGGGCCAGAATATTTTAAACCAAATATTCAGGCTATCCTTGATAAATAACTTGATAAATAAAAAGGGTACTAATATTTAGTGCCCTTTTCTTTTTGTTTAATTGGATTACAGTACTTTGTACCTCCATCCAAATTTATCTTCAGTCTTGTTATATTGGATATCCATTAGCTGTTGCTTCAAGGTTGACGCATACGAATTTTCAATTTTTGGTAATTCATAGCGTTCTTCTTTATAACCAAAGCCCAAAATAGGATTAATGACTGCAGCTGTTCCGCTACCGAACATTTCTTTTAGAGAATGATTCTTTATACCCTCAACCAACTCAGACACCTTTATAGGTCTTACCTCTACTTCTATGCCCCTGTCTTTTGCCAAATCAATGATACTTTTTCTGGTTATACCATCTAAAATCCTATCTCCGGTGGGGCAAGTAATTAGTTTGTCATCTAATCGAATAAAAATATTCATTGTTCCAGCCTCTTCAATGTACTCATGTGTGCTGGCATCTGTCCAAACCACTTGCTGAAACCCTTCTTCTTTAGCAAGGTTGGTTGGATAAAATTGGCCTGCATAGTTACCGGCAGCTTTTGTAAAACCAAATCCACCATCTGCGGCCCTGCTATATTTTTCGGCAATCTTTACTCTTACATCACCTCCGTAGTAGGATTGAGCAGGAGAGCATATAATTATAAATTTATATTCTTCAGAGGGTGAAGCAATAATACCTGCTTGTGTGGCTATAACAAAAGGACGGATATATAAAGAATTACCCACACCTGGTTTAATCCACTTCTCATCTATTTGTAAAAGCTTTTTAAGACCATCAAAAAAATACTCTTCAGGAAATTCAGGCATTGCAAGTCGGACACTTGATTTATTTATGCGCCTGTAGTTTTCATCAGGTCTGAATAACCAAACACCACCTTCATCATCCCTGTAGGCTTTCATCCCTTCAAAAACTGCCTGGCCATAGTGAAATACCCTGGAGGAAGGTTCCATTTGCAATGGTTGATAAGGGATTATTTTGGGTGTTTCCCATGCACCATTCCTATAATCACAGATGAACATATGATCTGTGAAATATGCGCCAAAAGGAAGATGATCAAAATTAACCTTGCTAATCTTAGATGTTTCAGCCTTCTCGATTATCAGGTTTTTCGCTACTGTATCCATTGAAATCACTTTTTCTAAGAATAAAATTAAACAATTATCACCGTTCATGACTTCTTTTTTCGAGGAAAAATCACCAGTTTTGTAGATGTGTCATAAATATTATTGATAATGAAAAGTTTTAACATTTTACTTGTGTTTTTAGTACTGTTAGTTAGTTGTAAGAATAAACAAAATGCATCTGAGGAAAGTCAAAATGTCCAAATTGAAAGGGATTATGCTTCATTTGGTAAATTAATTGACTATAAAGGTGCCATTGGCAGCGAAGATATGCTTGATCAATTCCAGTCGTTAAAGGAAGCAGATACTCTGGAAACAAAGTTTTTGGCCACAGTTACTGACGTTTGTAAATCTAAAGGTTGCTGGATGAAACTAAATTTGAAAAATGGAGAGGAGGTAATGGTGAAATTTAAAGATTATGGCTTTTTTGTTCCCAAGGATATAGAAGGCAGGGAAGTTGTTGTAAATGGAAGTGCTTTTATAGATAACATGAGTGTTGAAGATCAAAAGCATTATGCCAAAGATGCTGGTGAATCCCAAGAGGTTATTAAGCAGATTAAAGAACCTAAAAAAACCTTTGGGTTTGAGGCAGATGGAGTACTAATAGGGCAATAAGTTGATAAGAAAGATAATTACCACCGGAGATGGTTCTAAAACCATCCAGGTACAGGATTGGAACGAGCAATATCATTCCATACATGGGGCTGTAAATGAGGCATATCACGTTTTTATTGATAAAGGCTTTTCATATTTGACCAATGAGGCCATTAGTATTTTGGAGATTGGTTTTGGTACAGGTCTTAATGCACTCATTACTTTGATTGAGGCCGAAAAGAATTCCAGACTGGTTCATTATACGGGCATTGAGGCATATCCCATTACAATAGAGGAAATATTGCAATTAGACTACATCGCTACTTTGAAAGCTGAAGCTTTTAGTAATGCCTTTTCTGAAATGCACAGAAGTGCCTGGGAAAATAAAATAAGACTTACACCTCATTTTTCATTTAGCAAGCAAAAAAAGGACTTCCTGGACATTTCTGAAAGTAATCTTTACAACCTTATTTATTTCGATGCATTTGGGGCCAGGGTACAACCAGAACTTTGGACAGAGATAATTTTTGAAAAGATGTACAATGCTCTCACCGAAAATGGAGTTTTGGTAACCTATTCGGCTAAAGGGAGTGTGAGACGGGCAATGCAAAGCGTTGGTTTTGTTGTTGAACGACTACCCGGCCCACCTGGTAAAAGGGAAATGTTGAGAGCACTTAAAGTATCTGGGTAAACTAATTCCGGGGATAATTCATAAAAGATACTGTTAAATCCAAATTAAACCTGATTGCCACAGATATAAAAACCAATATCTTTAACCAAAATTATACGATGAAAGTTTTGATCACCGGAGCCACTGGTTTAATAGGGACTGCAATAACCGATTTATGTTTTGAAAAGGGGATTTCAGTAAATTATCTTACTACTGATAAGTCAAAAATAAAAAACGAAACAAATTACCGTGGATTTTATTGGGAGCCAAAGGCAAACAAGATAGATTTAAACTGTTTTGAAGGAGTTACAGCAATCATCAATTTGGCTGGGGCCAGTATTGCGAAAAGATGGACTAAATCTTATAAAAACGAAATTCTCTCAAGCAGAGTAGATAGTGTAAATACGCTTTATAATGCTCTTAAAAATCTGGATCTGGAAGAAAGCATATCCTTTATTTCGGCATCTGCCATAGGTATCTATCCAAATTCCTTACCTAATTTTTATACTGAAGAAGAAACAGAAATTGATACAAGTTTTTTGGGGGATGTAACAGAGATTTGGGAAAAGGAAATCGATAAGTTTAAGTCGCTTAAATGTTCTGTTACTAAAATAAGAGTAGGTCTCGTTCTCTCATCAAAAGGGGGAGCCTTGCCAAATATGGCCAATGCAGTAAGAAGATATATAGGAGCTTCATTTGGTTCAGGCAGACAATGGCAATCTTGGATCCATGTTAACGATCTTGCGCGTATGTTCTTATATGTAATCGAAAATAGATTGTCTGGTGTTTATAACGGCGTTGCGCCAAACCCTGTTACCAATACAAAAATGGTTAAAGAACTTGCCAAGGTTCTCAATAGACCTTTATTTTTGCCCAATATACCTCAATTTGTAATGAAATTTATCCTGGGTGAGATGTCTTATCTATTATTTGTTAGTCAGCGTGTGAGTAGTAAAAAAATAGAGAAAAAAGGCTTTAATTTTAAGTACAATAATATTTGTAGAGCGCTTGAAAATATATACTTAAAGGAAGTTAATGAGGATAATCCGGATGATGTATTGGCCAAAGAATATGTATAGATTTTAACAAAGATATAAGTAGTTATCTTTTGAACATCCTTCAATTAGGGTGTTTTTTTTGTGACATTTTGACATTTTTCAAGAATTGGCAGTACTTTTGCCATCTTAATTTGAGGTTTACACAAAGCTATATCAAATGAATAAAAAAGATAAGTCAGAAGAGA
Organism: Eudoraea sp.; assembly: GCF_049665975.1. Lineage (GTDB taxonomy): Bacteria > Bacteroidota > Bacteroidia > Flavobacteriales > Flavobacteriaceae > Eudoraea. The sequence continues at coordinate 19,381 of NZ_JBATGR010000074.1, read as the reverse complement.
TAAATGAAATGATTCCCGAAGAGCAGGAAATACAGGATTTGGAATCAGATATAAATAGACAACCAGAAGAGGTGAAATCAGCAGAAGAGCAATTACAGGAAGATCTGGATAAAGAAAAAGATAAGTTTTTACGGCTTTTTGCGGAGTTTGAAAATTATAAAAAGCGCACTACTAAAGAACGTATGGACCTTTTTAAAACTGCCGGACAAGAAGTTATAGTAGCCTTGTTGCCTATCATGGATGATTTTGATCGGGCTCTAAAGGAGATTTCAAAGTCCACTGAAAAAGAATTGTTTAAAGGTGTGGATCTTATTAGCAACAAATTTAAAGAAACGCTTAAATCTAAAGGTTTACAGGAGATGAAAACCAAAGTAGGCGATACTTTTGACGCCGAAGAGCACGACGCAATTACTCAGATTCCTGCTCCTAGCAAAAAGCTAAAAGGTAAAATCATAGATGTTGTTGAGAAGGGGTATAAACTTGGAGATAAAATAATCCGACATCCAAAAGTGGTCGTTGGAAATTAAATTTACAAAAGACTTATGAAGCAGGATTTCTACGAAATATTAGGTATTTCCAAAAATGCTACAGCTGGCGAGATTAAAAAGGCATATCGTAAAAAGGCGATAGAATTTCATCCGGATAAAAACCCGGGAGATCCCGAGGCAGAAGAAATGTTTAAAAAGGCAGCTGAGGCTTATGAAGTTTTGAGTGATCCTGATAAAAAGGCCAGATATGATCAATACGGGCATGCGGCATTTGAAGGTGGCGGTTTTGGCGGTGGCGGCATGAACATGGAGGATATATTTAGCCAATTTGGGGATATATTTGGCAGTGCATTTGGAGGAGGATTTGGAGGATTTGGCGGTTTCAGTGGTGGTCAACGCAGGATGAAAGGCAGTAATTTAAGAATTCGTGTTAGTTTAACCCTTGAGGAGATTGCGCATGGTGTAGAGAAAAAGGTTAAAGTAAAGCGTAAAAAGCAGGCGCCCGGTGTGACCTATAAAACATGCACTACTTGTAATGGTGCAGGGCAGGTAACAAAAATAACCAATACAATTCTGGGTAGGATGCAAACAGCGGCTACTTGCAACAGTTGTGGCGGAAGTGGGCAAATAATAGATAAAAGACCAAGTGATGCTGACGCTCAGGGTTTAAAAATAGTTGAAGAGACCGTTTCTATAAAAATACCGCCTGGTGTAGAGCAGGGAATGCAGTTAAAAGTATCAGGTAAAGGTAACGAAGCTCCTGGTGATGGAATAGCAGGGGATTTGCTGGTTGCAATAGAGACCATCGAACATGGAACCTTAAAAAGAGAAGGTGATAACTTACATTACGATTTATACGTAAGTATTTCTGATGCAGTTTTAGGCACTACAAAGGAGATTGATACCGTAAGTGGTCAGGTTCGCATTAAATTAGAATCCGGGATTCAATCGGGTAAGATTCTAAGATTAAGGGGAAAAGGTATTTCCAGCATAAATGGTTATGGCACTGGCGACCTTTTAGTGCACGTGAACGTCTGGACACCAAAAGAGCTAAATAAGGAACAACGTGAATTTTTTCAGAAGATGCAGAATAGTGAGAACTTTGAGCCTAAGCCTGAAAAATCGGATAAATCCTTTTTTGAAAAAGTAAAAGATATGTTCTCTTAACGAATTAAAGTTTTCTTTTTAAATAAAAAACGTATATTTGAAGCAATATTGGGAAACCAATATTAATTTTCTTTTTCATAGCAATTTTTTTCCCATCCTTAATCTTTTAAGGGTGGGTTTTGTTTTATAAAAGCTTGTCCAACAAAAAGTAATGCTCTTTTTTTATTTAAAGTTCATTTTGAATCGATTAATTCACAGGGTATAATATTGATAATCTTTAATCTAATCAGAGTTTTTAGATTTATACTTTTCCTCCTGTTAGATGGCATAATAAAAATGATAGATACCGGCATTTATTGCCACATCAGCTAGACAAAAACAAAATACTATAAATTACCAAACCGTTTTAATGCATTTCTATATCTTTGAATCCTATAAATAGGGTATGGCGATAGATATTAAATTTTAAGCTTAATATTAAAGATTAGGCTGTAATTGTAATATGTTCTATTTGATCTTACTTAATTCAAAACTCATTTTGAACACTTTACAGATACAATCAAAATGTAAAAAATAGCCTGAATGGATAATATTCTTGTTGCCAATAATGTTACTAAAAAATTTGGCGGCCAAATTGCATTGAATAATGTTTCACTGACTATACCAAAGAATAGTATTTATGGTCTCTTAGGACCAAATGGTGCTGGTAAGACGACCTTAATTAGGATAATAAATCAAATTACTTTTCCGGATTCCGGTGAAGTTATCTTTGATGGAGAATTATTGCAACCTCATCATATTGCATTTATTGGTTATCTTCCTGAAGAGAGAGGTCTTTATAAAAGCATGAAAGTTGGTGAGCAGGCACTATATCTTGCCCGGCTAAAAGGATTGAGCAAATCTGACGCAAATCAGAAACTAAAGTATTGGTTTGATAAGCTGGAGATAGGTGATTGGTGGAATAGGAAAATTCAGGAACTCTCAAAGGGTATGGCTCAAAAAATTCAATTTATTGTAACAGTTTTGCATGAGCCGAAACTTCTTATTTTTGATGAACCTTTTAGTGGTTTCGATCCAATAAATGCCAATATTATTAAGGAAGAGATTATAAACCTAAGAGAAAAAGGGACATCTATTATTTTTTCAACTCACAGAATGGAATCTGTTGAAGAATTATGCGAATATATTACCTTATTGCACAATGCTGAAAAGATTTTGGACGGTAGGCTTGAAGATATAAAAAAAGAGTACAAAAACAACATGTTTAGAGTAGGGCTTGAATTGGAAAATGGAGACAATTTTTTAAAACTGATTGCCGATAAATTTGATATTTCCTCTTCTCACTATGATATGAATAGAAAGCAGTTAGACTTTACAGTTCAGCTACCCACAGATGACACCAGATCTTTTTTAGCATTCCTATCTTCGGAGTCGATAATTAATAGTTTTGTGGAGACCATTCCTTCCGTTAATGATATTTTTATTAAAAAAGTACAACGCAAAAATGACCATGAATAAATTATCACTTATAATTAGGCGTGAATATCTTGCCAAAGTTCGAAACAAATCATTTGTAATCATGACTTTTCTTAGTCCAATTCTGATGGTGGGCATGATCGTACTTATTGCTTATCTCACCAAGGTAAACGATAGTCAAAAGAGAATAATTGCGGTCTTTAATGAAAGCGATTATTTCTCTACTGACTTCAATACGACTGATAGAATTTCCTATATCTTTCTTAAAGATTTATCGTTGCAAGCAGCTAAGGATTCTACTTTGAGTCTTGGCTTTTCCGGGCTCTTACATATTCCTAATTACAATGACCTTGAAGAGGTAACTCAAAACGCTTTCTTTTATTCAAAAGAAGCTCCAAGTAATTTTGTTCTGGATCCTTTGGAAGATATTTTCGAGGAGCGCTTAAGACAAAGGAAACTTATAGATATAGGAGTTTCTACAGAAGAATTTACTACAATAAATGATAGATTTGAAATTAACATAGCCACTTTTAGCGGGGAACAGAATTTAAAGGGAATAAATGAAATGAAAGCCTTTATAGGGGGTGGATTTGGTTATTTGATAATGATGTTTATTATAATATATGGTGGTTTTGTTATGCGCAGTGTTATTGAAGAGAAAACGAGCCGTATTATTGAAGTAATAATCTCTTCCGTTAAGCCATTTCAATTAATGTTGGGTAAAATTATTGGTACTTCCCTAGCTGGAATAACACAATTTGTTATTTGGATTATATCTGCGTCCCTGCTATTGCTTGGTGTATTTTTGATTTTTGGAATAGATTTGACAGGACTTAGTGATCAAGCTGTCACAGCTTCGAACCCTATGAGCAGTATTTCACCATTACCGGCTGCGACAAATTCTATGCAATTGTATGCAATTGAATTTCTTCAGATACCCTGGTTTATGCTCATTTCATTGTTTTTAGTGTATTTTATTCTTGGATATTTAATTTACAGCTCTATTTATGCGGCTATAGGAGCAGCAGTGGATAACGAGACGGATACTCAGCAATTTATCTTTCCAATAATACTGCCTTTAATGTTGGCTATATATGTTGGGTTCTTTTCGGTGTTTAGCAACCCCAATGGTCCTATTGCTGTTGGGTTTTCGCTATTTCCGTTAACCTCACCTATTGTTATGCTAATGCGTTTACCCGGCGGGATTGGAGAAGGCGGAGTTCCATTATGGCAGGTAATATTATCCATTGTACTATTAATTGTAACTTTTATTGGTATCGTATGGCTTGCAGCCAAAATCTACCGGGTAGGAATTTTAATGTATGGTAAAAAACCTACCTATAAAGAACTATACAAATGGCTCAAGTACTAATCATTCAAGATCAGCAAGCCAACCAGGTAGAGAAATTCATTAGGGAAGATGTTTGGGACTCCATTTATAACTATACCCAAAATAATATTATTACCAAAGAGAAAATTAAGGTAGGGTTAGCTTATGGAAGCGATGTTCAACTGGGGACAACTGTCCTGCTATCTTGTTTGGCAGCTGATAAAGAAATATTAATGGAACCCAAACCATTCGTTCTTTTTGATGATTTAGGGGATTCCAGTCTTTTATTTTCAATCAATTTTTATATTAATCACAGTTTTAGAGTGTTGAAGATAAAAAGCAGAATCCGATATATAATTGATTCTAAATTCCAGGAAAATAATATCAAAATCCCGTTTCCTCAAAGAGATGTTCACTTATTTAAAAAATAAAAACTTAAAATTAATTGATGAATTGTCATAGCAAGTCTAGAATAATAAGATGGTAAAACGTATTGGATTATTCTGGTTATTACTTTTAGTAAGTGGCATTTGTTTTGCTCAAAGTACAGATATCTTAAGGGTTGAATATAGTTCGCTTCCGAAAGCAGATTCGGGTGCCAATGCAACACGTTACCGATTTTTACTAAATGTGCCTATTAAAGTTGGCCTCGATAAGTTTTTGGTACTTGGCGGTGAGTTTAATCTAATTGATTTTGAAAACACCAAGGAATATCCTTTTGATTCCAGTGAATTAAATACACTTTATGTCATTGATCTTAATGTGGGCTATATTTTTAAATTTAACGAAGACTGGCGATTTGTGGGTATTGTAACTCCAAGAATAGCCTCCAATTTGGTAAATGGTCTTCAGGGAGATGACTTCTTATTAAACCTTACTGCAACTATGTGGAAGGAGAAAAAGGATGTTGAGAAACCCTTTAGATTAATATTAGGCCTGACCTATAATAGTACTACCGGTCTGCCTTTTCCGCTGCCACTGGTTAACTATCACAAAAGGTTTCACAGGTCCTGGTCATACTCCCTGGGAATTCCAAGAACGGATTTCAGATATCACTTAAAAGATAAGCACACCATACAAATGGCACTATTTTTGGACGGTTACTTTGTAAATGTGCAAAACGACATTCTTTTGCCGGATGGTGAATTGGGATCCTCTGTTTCACTTTCGGCCATTGTTGGAGCTTTAGGTTACCAATATAATATTAATAAACGTATGTCTTTTTATGGAATCGGGGGAGTTACATTAAACCAGCAGGGTTTGCTCAGAAATAGTAAGAGGGAAAAAGTATATACCTTAAATGATAAAAAAGCTGGAGGTCTTTACTGGAAAGCGGGATTTAAAATATCAATTTTTTAATAATAAAAGCATGTCAAAAATACTGGTAATAGAAGATGAAGCGGCTATCCGAAGGGTTTTAGTAAAGATTTTATCTGAAGAAAGCGAAATGTATGAAGTAGATGAGGCAGAAGATGGTTCAATTGGTCTGGAGATGATTAAAAAAAAGGACTATGACCTTGCCCTTTGTGATATAAAAATGCCCAAAATGGATGGTGTTGAGGTCTTACAGGCAGCTAAAAAAATTAGACCGGAAATACCTTTTGTAATGATTTCAGGACATGGGGATTTGGATACTGCCGTAAATACAATGAGGTTAGGGGCTTTTGACTACATCTCAAAACCACCCGACTTAAACAGACTTCTAACAACAGTTCGGAATGCTTTAGATAAAAAGGAACTTGTTCGGGAAAACAAAACCTTAAAGAAGAAAGTTAGTAAAGGCTATGAAATGATTGGGCAAAGTACGGAGATTACTGTTATCAAGGATATGATTGATAAAGTGGCGCCAACAGATGCAAGAGTTTTAATAACTGGATCAAATGGCACTGGAAAGGAACTTGTTGCCCATTGGCTACATGAAAAAAGTAATCGCAGCGGAGCACCATTTATTGAAGTAAATTGCGCGGCAATCCCTTCAGAATTGATTGAAAGCGAATTATTTGGTCACGTAAAAGGGGCCTTTACTTCGGCGGTAAGAGATAGAGCCGGTAAATTTGAGGCTGCGAACAAAGGCACTATATTTTTGGATGAGATAGGAGATATGAGTCTTTCAGCTCAGGCCAAAGTACTTAGAGCTTTACAAGAGAGTAAAATCTCAAGGGTTGGCACCGATAAGGATATTAAAGTTGATGTGCGCGTAATTGCTGCCACCAATAAGGATCTTCAGCACGAAATTGCCGAGGGAAAATTTAGGGAAGATCTATATCATCGTTTGGCTGTTATACTCATAAATGTACCATCATTAAATGACAGAAGGGAAGATATTCCACTCCTAATAGATCATTTTGCCCACAAAATTGCATCTGAGCAGGGGGTAGTTGATAAAAAGTTTACCAAAAAAGCTCTTGAACTTTTAAAAAGTTATGACTGGACCGGTAATATTCGCGAATTAAGAAATGTGATCGAGCGCTTGATTATATTAGGTGGTGCAGAAATTACCGAAGAAGACGTAACACTGTTTGCGAGTAAATAGCCAATCTATAATTAGGTAAATTAAATAAAGTGGTCTCGGAAAATCCTTGTATACTAATTATTGCAATCCTTTAATTTATCAAGTGCGAGTGCCGTAATTTGTTTTGTCCTTAAATTGTAATATTTTTTGGCTTCGGTAAGTCCCGGCTTAAGAAGTTCCTGTTCACAGTGCTCGTAAATTCTACTTGCAAACTCGTAGGCCTCTTTGCATTCTACACTATTAACTACTTCGTCCAGAGAATTTTGATAATTTACGAGCGACTGATCAATTTTTCGTTCCAGTTCTTTGCCAACGGGCATTATCATGCTTAATTTTTCTTTATCTGCTGTTTTGGTGTTCATTGCCAGCATATCATTGGCATATAAACTTCCCTGATGTTCTTCATGATCTCTTATGGCCTCAAGGCTGCCCGAAGAGTTATCCAACGCCCTGGTTAGAAGTATTTTAGCGCCGTTTAAGGAGGAAACCCTGGTGGCTTTCTTTAGGTTATCAAGACCTTCATAAATACTCTCTTTCGCATAATCACAACCGCAGGCTTCAATTTGTTCCTTCGATTTTTCAATGGCATTAAGAGCTTTATAGGCAAAGAAGCGAGAAGTATTAATATCTTCTGCAGCAAGAGCGCGTTCTGTCTGGGATTTGATATACCCAATATTCGATCCTGCATAATCACATGCCTTACTCATATCAAAAGAAGACATAGAGAAAAGCACAAAGAACATTAGAATGGTACAGAAGACCTTCATAGCTTAAAGTATTGATTATGTAAAATTTAGGCAGGATAAAGATAAAGTGCATCGCCCCTGTCGCCTTATTTATTCGTTTAATTGTCTGATCTTTCCCTATTAAAGGTCGAATGGCCCATTATTAAGGATAAAAGGTTATTTTTAAATTTGGGCCATTATTAGGACAACAAAATATTATATATTCAACTCATGAAGAAAATCGATATAGCCTCTTATAAAATAGTTTCTGAATTAAAATTAGCGGATCTTAATACTTCGGAAAACCTTGAAAGCACAGACAAGGAACTCAAAAAAAAACTGGAAAAATTGCGTGAAGATTTAGGTGATTTTCAAAATACGTTATATGCACATGGAAAATACGCTGTCCTGATTTGTTTTCAGGGGATGGATACTTCGGGAAAGGATAGCCTTATTCGTGAAGTGTTCAAAGATTGCAATGTTAGAGGAGTTGTTGTACATAGTTTTAAAGTGCCTACGGAACTTGAGCTGGATCATGATTATATCTGGAGACATTATGTTGCGCTCCCACCTAAAGGGAAATTTGGAGTATTTAACAGAACCCATTATGAAAATGTATTGGTAACTAAGGTCCATCCGGAGTATATTTTAAATGAGAATATTCCAAATATTAATTCGGTGGCAGATATTGATAAATCATTCTGGGACAAAAGGTATAAGCAGATTAATGATTTTGAACGCCATATTTCAGAAAATGGAACCCTTGTTTTCAAATTCTTTTTAAACATTTCTAAAGAAGAACAAAGACAGCGATTATTGCGGAGATTACGTCTGCAGGAAAAAAATTGGAAATTCTCACCTGGTGATCTAAAAGAGCGGAATCTTTGGTATGATTATCAGCAATGTTACGAGGAAGCAATTAACAGAACTTCTAAAACCAATGCCCCGTGGTTTGTGATTCCCGCCGATAATAAGAGTGCTTCAAGATTAATTGTTGCTACTATTTTGTTGGAATCGTTAAAAAAATACAAAGATATTAGGGAACCAGAGCTTGATGATAAAATAAAAGCTAATATTGAAATCTATAAATCCCAATTAGAAAAAGAAAAATGAAAAATTTAGGCCTGCTGCTTCTGTTAATGGTTGGACCTATCTGGTCACAAACGGATGACACCGAACAGCTAAAAACAATTTATAATACATCCCTGTCTCAAGGAAAGGCTTATGATTGGTTGAATTATTTATCCAATCAGATTGGAGGCAGACTTACAGGTTCAGTACAGGCCGAACAGGCCGTTGAGTATACCAAACAGAAATTGGATTCCCTCGGACTGGATCGGGTATGGTTACAACCCGTAATGGTTCCTAAATGGGTTAGGGGAGTACCTGAATTTGCCTATATTGAAAGTAAACCGGGAATTACGAATAACGTACCTATTTGTGCATTAGGCGGATCTATTTCTACCCCTTCCGGTGGTATCAAGGCCAATGTAATAGAAGTAAATGGAATTGAAGAATTGGAAAAGCTTGGCCGGAGTAAAATTGAAGGTAAAATTGTCTTTTACAATAAACCTATGGATCCAACGCTGATTAAAACATTTGAGTCTTATTCTGCAAGTGTGGAACAAAGGTATTCCGGGGCTAAAGAAGCTTCAAAATATGGAGCAGTGGGTGTTATTGTTCGTTCTATGAGCCTTCGTTTGGATGATTATCCGCATACCGGATCGATGAGCTATGAGGAAACTCCTTTAAATAACCGGATTCCTGCCGCTGCAATAAGCACTAATGGTGCTGAATTGTTAAGCACTACGTTGAAACTCAATCCGGAGATAAAGTTTTATTTTAAACAAAATTGCAGGCAACTTCAGGATGTTCAGTCTTACAATGTTATCGGAGAAATAAAGGGTAGTACATATCCTGAAGAAATAATAGTAGTTGGTGGCCATCTTGACTCCTGGGATCTTGGTGATGGTTCCCATGATGACGGTGCCGGCTGCGTACAGAGTATGGAAGTTCTTCGGTTAATTAGAATAACGGGATATGTCCCTAAGCGAACAATTCGTGTGGTGCTTTTTATGAATGAAGAAAACGGCTTAAGAGGAGCAACTACCTATGCGGAGAATGCATTAAACAAAAAAGAGAAACATGTATTTGCATTAGAAAGTGATTCAGGCGGTTTTACGCCCAGAGGTTTTTCTTTTGACTGCCAGGAAACTGATTTTACTAAAATTTTAAGGTGGAAACCTCTTTTTGAGCCATATCTGGTTCATTCGTTTGAGAAAGGAGGAAGCGGTGCTGATATTGGTCCTTTAAAAAATGACCAAATTGTACTTGCGGGATTGCGTCCCGATTCACAAAGGTATTTCGACCATCACCATGCTGAGATTGATACATTTGAGCATGTTAACAAACGTGAACTTGAACTTGGTGCTGCCACAATGGCCAGTTTGGTATATCTATTTGATAAATATGGCACAAGTGCAACAAATATGGAAGGCGGCAAATAATACCGCCCCCTCCGTTCATTATTTGAAAATAACTACTAAATACAGCTTAGAAGCAGGATAAAATAAATACCTGTCAATATAAATTTATTACCTTTGCAGCTTATTAAAAAAATAAGATATGCAAGACGGAATTTATGCAAAATTCAATACTTCAAAAGGAGAAATAACAGTAAAATTAACCTATGACAAGACCCCTGGCACTGTAGGTAATTTTGTAGCACTGGCTGAAGGAAATTTGGAAAATAGTGCCAAACCAAAAAACACACCTTATTACGACGGACTTAGTTTTCATAGGGTAATCCCAGATTTTATGATTCAAGGCGGTTGTCCTCAGGGAACCGGAACAGGAGATCCTGGATATAAATTTGATGACGAGTTTCACCCGGACCTAAAACATACAGGACCTGGCGTACTGTCTATGGCTAATGCAGGCCCTGGCACTAATGGAAGTCAGTTTTTCATTACACATGTGGCTACCCCATGGTTGGATAACAAGCATACGGTTTTCGGAAATGTTATAGAAGGACAGAATATTGTTGATGAAATAGCTCAGGGCGATTCAATTAATAGCCTTGAGATCATACGTGTTGGAAATGATGCAGAATCCTGGAATGCGGTTGAAGCTTTTACAACCTTTGAAAGTTCACGCGAAATTAGACTTAAGGAAGAAAAGGATAAAGCAGAGGCAGAATTAGAAAAACTTGCTTCAGGATTTGATAAAACAAACAGTGGACTTCGTTACAAAATTCTTAAAAAGGGAGATGGTAATAAAGCAACAAAAGGAAATACGGTTTCTGTTCATTATGAAGGTTCATTGACTAACGGACAAGTATTTGATTCGTCATATCAACGCAATCAGCCTATAGACTTTCAATTAGGGATAGGACAGGTAATCCCGGGATGGGATGAAGGTATTAGTTTATTAGAAGTGGGAGATAAGGCTCGTTTTGTAATTCCTCCTGAACTTGGTTATGGGAATGCTGGTGCCGGTGGCGTAATACCTCCTAATGCCACATTAGTTTTTGATGTTGAACTTATGGAGGTTAAATAAAAGGCCATATATCAATAAAAAATAATATCAGGGAGACCCTTATCCATTAACTACCGTAAAACTTCTTTCAATAATTTGGAAGAAGTTTATTATTTGGCCCTGTTCGCACTAAAAACAAGGAGAACTAAATTGATAGCCAATAAAAAGAATACGATTACAAAAAAAACAGACATAGCAATTAATTAGGTTATTTTGTGGGGTACTTTCTTATTTATATAACACCTTTGCAGCTGTAAACCCTACCTGGTAACCCTTTAAAAAAAGTAATTCTTGGACTAGTTTACAACAGGGGGGAATATTCGCCTCTTCAATACAAGGGTAAAATTAAAGAAGGGTGGACAGAAAATCAAGCTTAAGCTCACTTAAATATTAAATTTTATTAACCAAATTATTTAGTAGTCTCTTAAGATTCAATCACAAAAATCTTATTGTTGACATCAATAAATTTTAGCGTCATATAAGAGATAAAAAAAACCTTCTGATTAGAGAAGGTTTTTTTTTACTAAAGTTCTTTTACGCCGTTGGGTCCGGAGTCATTCGGAGATAAGGTTTAATTTCTTCTACTCCTTTGGTAAACATATCGCGTGCTTCATCAGTAGGAATAGATGGACTTACCACTACATCCTCCCCATGCTTCCAGTTGGCCGGAGTCGCTACTTTGTGATAAGCAGTTAGTTGCAGAGAATCAATAACTCTTAATAGTTCGTGAAAATTACGACCGGTAGAAGCAGGATAGGTAATAATAAGTTTAACCGTCTTGTCGGGAGCTATTATGTACACCGAACGCACCGTAAGATTATTATCGGCATTAGGATGTATCATATCGTATAAAGAAGAAACCTTCTTGTCCTCATCCGCAATAATAGGAAAATTAACCGTTGTATTTTGTGTCTCATTAATATCCTTTATCCATTCATTGTGTGAATCTTTACCATCGACACTAAGGGCTAACATCTTTACATTGCGTTTGTCAAATTCTGCTTTAAATTTGGAAGCTGTTCCAAGTTCAGTAGTACAAACAGGAGTGAAATCAGCTGGATGCGAAAAAAGAATACCCCATCCGTCACCTAAATAATTATAAAGATTAATAGTTCCTACAGAACTGTCAGCGGTAAAATCTGGGGCAATGTCGCCCAATCGAATTGTTGCCATATTTATTTTTTTTAAGTTGAAGTTTAAAAGTCTATAAAATTAATTGTTAATGAAATGATTTTTGTCAATTCCAGGTTAAATATCTATTAAAGTTTAATGAATTAAACAGCCCGGACTACTTAAAATAAAAAGTACCACAAGGGTTTTGGTTTGGCTTAAGGAAATCAAAATTATTATTTTTGATATATGAAAAATACGAAACCAGAAGATTTGCGATATCCCATTGGAAAATTTGAAGCACCCTCTAAAATTTCGGAAAATCAAATTTTAGAATGGATTGCTTTTTTAGAACACTACCCGAATAAGTTGGAGTTGCTGGTAAAGGAATTGTCAACTGCTCAATTAGAGACTCCATATAGACCTGGCGGGTGGACTGTTCGCCAGGTTATTCATCATGTTGCAGATAGCCACCATCATAGTTATATTCGTTTTAAGTGGGCATTAACAGAAGAAACTCCCGTCATAAAACCTTATCTTGAAAAGGAATGGGCAGAACTTTTTGATACAAGGACGGCCCCTATTGAATTATCGATTAGTCACCTCAGAGCAGTACATGCCAAATTGGTGTATTTACTTAAAGGGCTTTCTTCTTCAGACTTAAAACGCAGTTTTATCCATCCTGAGGGTAGAGAATCAACTACGCTAGAGGAAAATATTGGGCGATATGTCTGGCATGGCCACCATCATTACAACCATATTAAACAACTTTTACGAAGAGAGGGTTGGATTTGACATGACAGGGTAAATGAATAACAACTAAAGGGCTAAGGTCTTCTTATTTTTTTCCAAAGCACGTACATCGGCTTTTGTTTATCCAAAACCAGATCAAATTTCAATTGCTTTGCTTTTAGGATATGATATCCGTTTTTAAGATAGAAATTCAATGCTAGTCCTTTTTGCATGGCTTCCAGCCATAGCACTTGTTTGTTAGAGTTCAGACAGTATATTTCAACCCAGCTTAGTGCAAGGCTCCCTATTCCTTTACCGGAGAATTTATTTAGGATGTATATTTTTTCAAGTAAGATAGATTCCTTTAAATTAAAGGGCCCTATCGGAGCATCTTTAATAAGTTTAAGAATACCAACCGCGGTATCTCCTTTATAAATTAGCCAATGAGATAATAAATTATCTTTCAATTCATGTCTTACGACATCTATGGTAAAACTTTCTTCAATGTAAGGGGTAGGATCATTATTTTTCCATAAGTGCAGATAGTGCTCTTTGTATGCTTTTATACCTATTTTACAATAGAGCTCGCAGGTATCATTAGTTACGGTTTCAAATTTTATTTCCATTTTATGTTACAACCTATACTAGGTTTTTGAATCGGATTTATTGGTTTATTGCTTAACAATGCCTCCAGCGCATTTCTTAGATCCAATCCGGTTGAGAGTATCCCGTTTCCTGGTCTGGAATCGTCTAATTGTCCTCTGTAAACAAGTCTTAGATCATTGTCAAAAAGATAAAAATCCGGAGTGCACGCGGCCTCGTATGCCCTGGCCACTTCCTGTGATTCATCAAATAAGTACGGAAAACTATATCCTTCTTGTAATGCGGTTTGTTTCATGAGTTCGGGGGAATCCTGAGGATAATTAACTATATCATTACTAGAGATTGCTATAAAAGCTATGCCCTTAGATTGGTATTTGCTTGCCAAATGTGTTATTGTGGAATTTACATGTTTAACAAATGGGCAATGATTACAGATAAACAAGATCACACTACCTTTTTTACCTTTCAATTTGTCAAGGCTGACAATTTTGTCTGTTATGGTATCTGGTAAATTAAAATCAGGGGCAATTGTGCCCAAAGGCATCATATTACTTGGTGTGCTTGCCATCTTTTGAAGTTTTCTTTTAAACAGGATTAAAGTTAATAGTTATAAGCTAAAAAAACGAAACTTCATCAACTCCAAGTTCATCACCTATTAACTGCTAGACATAACTTAGATCAAAAGTTCGGAAATTATAAAATTGAGCTTTTTACATTATTTTTCCAAAGAAAATAGCGTTCATTAGAAATTTATTGGTTCCATACCAAAAGGCCCTGAAGTTAGTGTTATCTGTAAATAAAACAACGCGGCCCTTGCCAAGTTTTTGTACTTTAAATGGAACACTGCCTTTAATCAGTTCCAAATTTTCTTTTGAAATATAGCCGCTTTGGAGAGGTTGACTGGTATACTGGATAGGATTGTTATAGCTATCCTTATCTGGTTCAATATAAACGTTTGTATTTCTAAACAGGGATACTTTATCGTTTTTGTATCCAAAATTAATAGGGTGAGAGCGATCCTGTTCAGCCTCGAATATTGCACCGCCTGTAACCTGCGCCCCAATGAAATCAGACTTCTGTTCAAATGATATATCCCTGGCTTCAAGGGTATCCTTTCTAAATTTTAAGCTCATGAGCTCATGTTTACTAAACCAATTTGCCATATTTCCATAACCAATAAGCGTTCCACCGGCTTTCACCCAATCATTTAACTTTTTAGCCACAGTTTTATCATTTGAAATTTTACCTGATGACCTGGGTATTATAATATCTGTGTAAGAACTTAAATCAACAGAATTTAGATACTCTTTATCAATTTTGGTAATCTTCATATTATAGCGAGTGTCAAATAAATGCCAAATTTCTCCAGCATCATAAGGTCGTATTCCGCTACCTACAACTAAAGCAACTTTTTGTTTTTTAACAGGATCAAAATCGTTACTACCCAGGTCAATTCCCTGTGATAAACCTGTATTCACACCCGTTATTAGGATTTTACTGTCTTCAGCTACTTCTTTTAGAAATATATGCAAATCATTGCTGTTTAATACTTGATTTTGCACTGGAATCATTATTGTTCCATAATCATAGGTTTTATTTTCCAGGGTAAACGGCGACTTTGCTACTTTGGCCCTGAGTCCTTTAGACAAAATTTGGTTTAGTGCTCTGGGTGTATAATATTCATGCCATTCAAATAAATACGCATAACCACTTTGCTGACTTACACTCCCGGTTAAGCGTTTAAAGTCGGTTATTTGTGGTCCTGCATTGGTCAGAGATTCTATTTCTGCATAATCAACATTAAATGCAAGAGGAAATGTCCATGCCGAAATATCATAAAACAAACTATCTGTGAATGTAGTTCGCTTTTCAAACATAGATTTAATTAGCCTATGGTTTTTCTGATTCATTGGAACCACATAGCTATGCCCTTTTTTATACGATTTACTACGAAGAGTAACATCGGCCGAAAGTTCATGGAAGTTTATTTTGTGTCTTTTAAGTATTTCTGCCAGATGCCATGCTTTGGCGGCATCTTTGCTATCCCCAAAAACAATGGCCTTTGTCCTGCTTTTTGAAGCTTCGGTTCTCATGTTCCGATAAAACTCCTGCTGATAGGAAAGTATCTTAACACGCATATTTTTGGCTGCTTCAATGGTGGATAATGCGGTTGTGAACTGATTTCTGATTGCAAATGGAAAAGTAAGGATGCCGTTTTCAGTTTCTTGTATATGTCCCCTCGAACTGGCCTGTTCAAACAATATTCCAATACCACCGTTGACATCGGGAAAAGTAGATCCCTTGCCATAATAATAGTCATCATATCTTTCCTCCGAATAATAAAGAGAACCTATTTTGTTCAATGCTTTGGCATGGTAGCTTCCAATTTGTGCTGTTAGCTCCTGGTTCATGGCAGGTGTTAAAGGATGAACTCTTGTTGGTACGCCGGGTTGAAAAAAGAAGGTAGAATTGGTGACCATTTCATGATGGTCTGTTAGAATATTTGGCAACCATTTATGGAATGTTTCTATTCTGGCACGGCTTTCGGGTAACTGTACCGGAAGCCAATCCCGATTCATGTCAAACCAATAATGATTAGTCCGGCCACCAGGCCAAACTTCGTGATACTCCCTTTCATTATTATCCGAATTTAGGTTGATACTTCTATTTGTATTAGCCCAATATGCAAAACGCTGAAGCCCATCCGGATTATATGAGGGATCCATAAGAATGACCAAGTTATCCAGTAATTCATCAATTTCAGGACCTTGTGCCGCTGCCAGGTAGTAAGCGTAAGCTAATCCTGCATTTGCCCCACTTGCTTCATTCCCGTGAATAGAGAAACCCTGATATACTATTATAGGCATGTTTTCTATGGGAGTTGCCGTATTTCCGTTATCGGTAAGTGCAATATGTTGTGCCCTTATCTGTTCCAGATTATTATGGTTTTTAGGGGAAGTGATAGTAAGTAATAAAATAGGTCTGCCTTCAAAACTGGAACCGCGATTTTCAATACTAATGCGATTACTTTTCTCGGCTAATGTTTGCATATAAAACATTAACTTATCGTGGGTAACATGCCATTCACCAACTTCATGACCAATAATATCAGCCGGTTTAGGAATGTTATCATCATAAGTGATATTCTGTGGCAAATAATAGTCAAGATCAATCGAATCCTGTGCGAAGCCTAATAGGCAGAAGAAAAGAAGTAATGTTGTTATTGTTATTTTCATGAGCCATTCAGATATTAAATAGGTTTAGGAATAGAAACAAAAAACGACCTTTGAATACAAAGATCGTTTATACGTTTTTGCAATTAGAGTTTAGATATCGTCAAAATCTAAATCTGTGAAATTATCTTTAGAAGAAACCTCTCCGTTCTGACTGGGCTCTTCCTTTTTGAAATCTTTTTGATGTCTTTCTGAGATTACTTCAGTTCCTTTCTCATCAATTATATAGTCCATCATTTCTTCCATGATTTCTCTAAATGATTGAAAATCTTCTTTATAGAGATATATTTTGTGTTTCTTATAATGGAAAGAGCCATCATCATGCGTAAATTTTTTACTCTCCGTAATGGTCAGATAATAATCTCCCGCCTTTGTACTCCTAACATCAAAAAAATAGGTCCTTCTCCCAGCTCTTAAAACTTTTGAGAATATTTCTTCCTGATCCATTAAATCTTTATCGCTCATTTGTTCAATATATAGTTAGTATTTATGCCTAAAATATATTCAAAAATGGAAAAAAAAAGCGTATCCAGCAACATTTTTCTAGATTTCTTTCCCTGATAGTTGATTGATATATAGCTCCTTGTAATAGCCGTCTATTTCTATTAATTCATTGTGAGTGCCCTCCTGGAGTACCTTTCCGTCTTCCAGGACTATAATCTTATCCGCATTTTTGGCGGATGAAACACGATGACTTACTATAAGGGTCGTCCTTAGATGTGAAGCTTGTTTAAGGTTCTGTAATATTTGTTCTTCAGTCTCTGTGTCCACAGCAGAAAGGCAATCATCGAACAGATATATCCTCGGATCTTTTAGCAGAGCCCTGGCTATAGATACACGCTGTTTTTGACCTCCACTAAGGGTTATTCCCCTTTCGCCAAGAATTGTATCGTACTTCTTAGAAAAGCCCATGATGTTTTCATGTACAGCAGCCTTTTGGGCTACTTTCAAAATTTCGTTATCCGTGGCGTCCTCTTTCCCGAACCTAATGTTATTTTTTATGGTATCAGAAAACAGAAATGCATCTTGCGGAACAGCCCCTATAGATTCTCTCAGGCTATGTAAATTTAGTCTTTGAACCGGGACATTATCAATTGAAATCTCACCTGAAGAGGTGTCATATAGTCTGGCAATCAGATCCAGAATAGTGGATTTTCCAGATCCGGTTTTTCCAATAATAGCTACTGTTTCTCCTTCATTTATGGTAAACGATATATCGTTAAGTGCGGTGATGTTAGTATCTTCGTAGGTAAATGTGACATTCTTGAATTCTATGCTGCCTTTTATAGGAGTGTCTTCTAAAACCTCATTACTAATTTCAGGTTGTTCTTTTAAAAACTCATTTATCCTCTTCTGAGAAGCTTCGGCGCGCTGAACAATAGATGTTAACCACCCTACAACAGCTACCGGCCAGGTAAGCATGTTTACATAAAGTATAAACTCTGCAATGGTACCAATAGATGAAATTTCACCATTAATATATTGCTTACCTCCCACATAAATAACAAAAATGTTGCTGATGCCAATTAGCAGGATCATCAACGGAAAAAACCAGGCGTTTACTTTGGCCAGATCCATACTTTTCTCTTTTCCTTCATTTGCCAGAACGATTACTTCATCGTTTATCTGAGGCTCCAGGCTATATGCTTTTATTACTGATACTCCAGAAAAGGATTCCTGGGCAAAGGTTGACAAAGTGGACAGGTATTCCTGGACTTTAGTACTACGCTTATGAATAATTTTACTTATCTGATATATCAAAACAGAAAGTATGGGCAAGGGTAATAAGGAATAAAAAGCAATAGTTGGAGCCTTAATAAACATTAAAGGTATAAGACAAACGAATAAGGTGAGTGTTTGAATTCCATACATTATTGCGGGGCCGGTATATAGTCTAACCTGTCCAACATCCTCACTTATCCTGTTCATTAGGTCACCAGTGCGGTTCTTTTTATAAAAATTTAGACTTAAAAGTTGATAATGATCAAAAACTTCGTTTTTTAAATCGTATTCAATGTATCTAGATACATTTATAATGGTCTGTCGCATTAAGAAGGTGAAGAACCCCGAGAGTAAAGCCGCCCCAACAATGATAAGGATATATTCTAAAAGTAAATCTCTTGCCTGGGGCTCTGTAACTTGTGAAGCCGCATAATTTTCAACAACTTCAATAGATTTTTTTACATAGGAAGGCATTACCAATTGAAATATCCGCGCAATAATGGTGATAATAATACCGATGAGTAATTTAAACCAATATTTTTTGAAGTATTTGTCTAAGTGCCTGAGTTCTTTCATTAAAATGGCTGGTAATGCAAATAGGGATTAATCAATGGACAAATATAGCTGATTGGTCCCAAAACAAATGTTATAAAACTTATAAGATAAAACGATAATTAGGTTTGGATTTAAAATAGATTAGTATTTTTGCGGCGTTTTGTATTTCTAATTTAACACAAGGTTCTTTAAAATGCTTACACGAAGGCAAATCAGGGTAAAAGTGATGCAATGCATTTATGCCTTAACCT
>NZ_JBATGR010000073.1:0-5129 GCF_049665975.1 Eudoraea sp. | reverse complement strand
ACCTCAGGATGATCCTTCACAACGCCAACCAGATATTACCCGTGCCAGGGAAATATTGGGATGGGAACCCAAAGTTGGGCGTGAGGAAGGCTTAAAAAAGGTGTACGACTATTTTAAATCGTTGACCCCGGAAGAGCTCTATGATAAGGAACACAGGGATTTCTCAGGTATTGCATAGATTATTACTGCTCAAAACGTATTTTTGCCCAAACTTTGAATTATGAATATCCTTATTCTTGGATCTGGCGGTCGTGAACATGCCATAGCATGGAAGTTAAAGCAAAGCCCTAAACTCAATAAACTAATTATCGCCCCCGGAAATGCCGGTACTGCCGCTATTGGAAAAAATGTACCAATTGGTGTAAATGATATTGAAGGAATTAAAAAAACTGTGCTTTCTGAAAACATCAATATGGTTATTGTAGGGCCAGAAGACCCTTTGGTAAATGGGATCCATGATTTTTTTCTAAACGATACTGAATTAAGGAATATTCCTGTAATTGGCCCGAAAAAGGCCGCTGCTTCTTTAGAAGGGAGTAAGGAATTTGCCAAACAATTCTTATTTCGGCATAATATCCCAACTGCTGCCTATAAAAGTTTTACCTCAGATAGTTTAGATGAAGGGTATTCCTTCTTAGAAACACTTAAACCACCATACGTACTAAAAGCAGACGGATTGGCCGCTGGGAAGGGCGTTCTTATTTTAAATGACGTTCAGGAAGCTAAAGACGAGCTAAAAACCATGTTGGTCGATGCTAAATTTGGCAGTGCCAGTGCCACCGTTGTTATTGAGGAGTTTTTAGCTGGGATTGAATTAAGTGTTTTTGTGCTCACCGACGGCAAAGGGTATAAAATATTGCCTACGGCCAAGGATTATAAGCGTATTGGAGAGGGAGATACAGGATTGAATACAGGGGGTATGGGGGCTATATCTCCGGTTCCTTTCGTGGATAAGGAGTTTATGGATAAGATACATGAGCAAGTAGTTAAACCCACCGTAGAAGGCCTTAAAAAAGACAATTTGCCGTATAAGGGATTTATTTTCATCGGTTTGATAAAAGTTGGGGACGATCCTTTTGTTATTGAGTACAATGTGCGACTTGGAGATCCTGAGACCGAAGTTGTAATTCCAAGAATAAAAAATGACTTAGTTGAAGTGTTCCAGGCAGTTGCAGATCAGACTTTGGATGCAATCGATTTACAAATAGATAAACGTACCGCCACAACAGTGATGTTGGTTTCTGGTGGCTATCCTGAAGCCTATGAAAAGGGAAAGGAAATTACCGGTTTCGAGAAGATTGAAGATTCAATTGTATTCCACGCTGGCACGGATAGCAAAGATGGCAAAGTAGTCACAAACGGAGGAAGGGTGATGGCCATTACATCCTTTGGAAGAGATTTCAGAGATGGACTTAGCAAATCATATCAAAATATAAATAAAATCCACTTTGATAATATGTACTATAGGAAAGATCTGGGTTTTGATCTTTAGAAACCTTGAATCAGGGCATATAATTCATATTAACCCATTTAAGAAAACCAAAAAATTCTATTATAAGTAAGAGTGAGAAGTAATACTTTTATCCTCTTCTCCATTATCGTCAAACTTTTTCAGTTGTATAAGCCAGTATATCATTGCTATAGCTCCCAGTATTACAAAGATCCAGTTTACGGCATTGGAAGCCCACCAGTCAGAAATAAATCGAAAAAAATCATAAGGCCAGAAAAGCCCATTTACGAATAAATCTTCTATGCCCTCAAAAAATGCTCTCATCTTGGTTATATTTACATTACAAAAATATAAAAACCCAGGATGATTTCAGGCATTTTTGGAAAAACAAAACCTATAAACTTTATTCTTCTTCTAGGTTTTTTGTTCTTATTCTATTGGTTTGTCCATTTTGTGCTATACGAGAACCACTATGAACCAGAACAATTGGTGATTAAGTTTGTTGTACTGGGAGTTCTATTATTTAGTGTTTTTATAGTTGATTTTATTGTAAAACGAAATCAAATTACAACAACAAATTCATATGCAATTCTTTATTATACTTTGTTAATTGTTGTTTTTCCTGAAGTCTTACTCGATGATAATGCGGTGTTTTGTAGTTTCTTCCTCTTATTGGCAACAAGAAGGCTTATTAGTCTAAAATCTTTGAAGAATATTAAGCTAAAGGTATTTGATGCTACAATCTGGACCCTTATTGCAAGCCTTTTTTATGATTGGGCGATTTTATACCTCATTTTGGTCTGCATTGCTATTTATTTCTACGAGCCCAAGAATATTAAAAATTGGTTAGTGCCTCTAACAGGCATTTTAGCCATAGGAATTATCGCTATTTGTTTTCTGATAATAACTGATAATCTGGACTTTTTGAAGAATCATTATCAATTTTCTTTCAATGTTGACATAATAGCTTATTGGATCAACAGCACCAAACTTGCAATTTATGGTATTATAACTATTATTACCGGGTCTTTGGTATTTATTAAAATGGGTAAATTGGGTGTGGGTAAAATAATCACTATGCGTCTTATCGCTATCTCGCTTGCATTGGGCTTGATGGTTACTTTCTTAAAAACTACAAATGACACCTATCCGGTGTTAATCACCTTTTTTCCGGGAGCTATTTTTCTCGCTAAGTACGTTGAATTAATTAAAAAGGCCACCCTCAGGGAAATTGTTCTAATGGTTTCCGTAGTAGCTCCTTTTCTAATATTAATGACAAAAATGATTCTGAAATAATGGGTATATTTGCATCAAATTTAAACCGCTATGTTCAGTAATTCAGCCTTTAGGATATTTGAAGAAAGTATTGTTAATTATCACATAAAGAATGATGTTAATCAGCCATTTAATAACCCCTATCCTGAAACAGATATTGATCATTTACTATATAGAAAAAATTGGATTGACACTGTTCAATGGCATTATGAGGATATTATTAGAGACCCCGAAATAGATCCTGTAAAAGCATTGGAATTAAAACGAAAAATAGATGCCAGCAATCAGGACAGAACAGATTTGGTGGAATATATTGATAGCTATTTTTTGAATAAATACCAGTCGGTACAAACATTGCCGAATGCCAGAATCAATACCGAAAGCCCCGCCTGGGCCATTGATCGACTTTCTATTTTGGCATTAAAAATCTATCACATGCAAGAAGAGACCACACGAACTGATGCATCTGAGGAACACCTTAAAAAATGTAGTCAAAAGTTAAATGTGCTTCTTGAGCAGAAGGAAGACTTATCTTCTGCAATAGATCAATTGCTGACTGATATTGAACAAGGTCTTATTTTTATGAAGACCTACAGACAAATGAAGATGTACAATGATGAGGAGTTAAATCCGGTTTTGCGTGGGCAAAAGTAAATACAAACATCTTTTAGTTATTCGTTTGTCAGCCATGGGAGATGTGGCAATGACAGTTCCTGTTTTAAACCTACTTGCCGTAGAATATCCCGATTTGCAAATTACAGTACTCACGAGAGCCTTTTTCAGCCCTATGTTTATTGGTTTATCAAATGTTCAAGTATATGAGGCAGATGTTGATGGTAAACATAAAGGAATCCGGGGATTGTGGAGATTATTTAAGGAATTGAAGACCCTGGGAATTGACGCCGTGGCCGATCTGCACAATGTGCTGAGAAGCTCTGTTTTAAAGGGGTTCTTTGTGTTATCTAACATACCTGTTATACAGATTGATAAGGGTAGAAAAGCGAAAAGAGCATTGACTACGCATAAAAACAAGGTCTTTAAGCCTTTAAAAACTACTTTCCAACGCTATGCCGACGTTTTTTATGAACTGGGGTTTCCTATAAATCTGAAAAGTGCTAAAGGGCTATCAAAAAGAATATTATCTGAAAAAGTACTGGAATTGGTAAGACCAGATAACCTAAGGTGGGTGGGCATCGCTCCTTTTGCTGCTTACCCCGGGAAAACCTATCCATTTGGACTCATGCAAGAAGTTATTTTGTCACTAAATGAAACCAATAAGTATAAAATAATATTTTTTGGAGGTGGGGAGTTAGAAAAGAAACAGTTGCAACAATGGTCGGATTCGTGTCAAAATTGCATAAATACTATTGACGATTTTTCTTTTGAAGAGGAATTGGCTTTAATCTCCAATTTGGACCTAATGGTGTCTATGGATAGTGGGAATGGCCATCTGGCTGCAATATTTAATGTACCTACAATTACCTTATGGGGTGTTACACATCCTTATGCCGGTTTTTCTCCTTTTCGTCAGGCACCGGAAAACAGTCTTCTTTCGGACAGGACAAAATATCCACTAATTCCAACCTCCATATATGGAAACACTATGCCTGAGGGATATGAAAATGTCATGTCTACAATAGTACCTGAAACTATTATTAGACGGATTTCCGCCCTGCTTGAGGCCAGGTAGTTTTTTATTATACAGCTTCTTTTTGAGTTAATGAATTAAAGTATTGCCTCAATTGTTGCATGTATTTATATCTTAAATTTCTGCAATTACCCTGGACCATTAAGGTTCTTACACCCATGTATGAGGAAATTAAATATGTAGCAACACCTTCACTGTCAACATGCCTGTCTACAAAACCATCAGACTTTCCTTTTTGTAGGATTGAGATTAAATTAACTTCCCAAATCTTATAAATATCCATTAAATAATTAGATATGACCGTATTTCTTCCGTTGAACTCTGAAATAAAGTTACTAAGAACGAAGCCATAGTCCATATCATTATGCTCAGCTGTTTCCAAAGCATTTTCAAAACATTTTTCAATAACAGGGAAGGGGTTTTCCTTTCCTTCTATTGGTTCAATAAGCATACTGTATACTTTACGAACAATTAAGTTTTGAACAATACTTACGAAAAAATCTTCTTTTGACTGAAAATGATAGTAAAAGGCTCCTTTAGAAAGAGAAAGGGATTTTAAAATATCATCAATACTGGTATTATAATAGCCATTCTTATAAAATAACTCTAATCCAGCAACTTGCATCCGGTGCATGGTGGCCATGCGTTTTAAATTCTTATCCATTAGATTTGGGTTTTGGGGTTAAACAGACCGTTAAGTCTATAAACAAAGAACCCCTGAAACCTCATGAAGGTGAATATTAAAGGATGTATGAC
>NZ_JBATGR010000072.1:0-6869 GCF_049665975.1 Eudoraea sp. | reverse complement strand
TTTTCTTTCCTAAAGATGAAAAACATTGGGTAAAAGCACTCGAGAATTCGAAATTCCTTATAATAAGGTAATGCTGATTATGGGTAGATTTTTTCTATTTGGAATATTGTTTCTAAGTATCTTTAGTTTAAAAGCAAAGACCTTGGTAGTATGCTCAGACTGTGAGTATAGTTCTATTAGAGATGCTGTTTCAAAGTCTTCAAAATTTGATACTGTTCTTATTAGAAAAGGCACCTACAAAGAGTTCAATATCCTTGTAGACAAACCATTAACCTTATTGGGTGAAAATTATCCGGTAATAGATGGCGAAGACCGTGGCGAAATCATACGCATTGTTTCCGATAATGTCACTATTGATGGACTTTATATTATCAACGTGGGAACCAGTTACACAACAGATTACGCGGCCATTCGGGTAGTCAAAAGTGAAAACTTTCTGATTCAGAATGTAGTATTGGAAAAGCTCTTTTTCGGGATATATCTTGAAAAATCGAATAACGGTAAAGTGTATAACAACAAGATTAACGGCGATGCAGTGGATGAGTATAATTCTGGAAATGGTATTCAATTATGGTATTGCCACAATGTTCAGGTAGACCAAAATATTGTGCGAGGTGTTCGCGATGGTATATACCTGGAGTTTTCAGATAATATTATGATCAATAACAACGTGAGTAAAAATAATCTGAGGTATGGCCTTCATTTTATGTTTTCGAACGATGATGTGTACACAAATAATACCTTCGAGAACAATGGCGCTGGTGTGGCCGTAATGTTTTCAAAGAAAATTACAATGCGCAACAATACTTTTTCAAAAAACTGGGGCACAGCTTCTTTTGGTTTGTTATTAAAAGAGATCAATGATGCAGAAATTACAGGCAATATTTTTACCAATAATACCATTGGTATCAATGTAGAAGGATCCAATAGAATAAATTATTACAACAATGAATTTATTAGTAATGGATGGGCTTTGAAAGTAAAAGGGGCATGTTATACAAATTCATTTGTAAATAACAATTTTTTACATAATTCCTTTGATATTTCTTATAACAGCAAAATTAACGACAATGTGTTTAAAGAAAATTATTGGAGCGATTATTCAGGCTATGATTTAAATAAAGATGGTATAGGTGATGTACCTTACAGACCCGTTAAACTATTTTCATATATCGTGAACAGAACCCCCGAAACTATTATCCTACTACGCAGTTTATTTATGGATATCATAGATTTTTCAGAAAAAGTATCACCCATTTTTACACCAGATAAGCTAATGGATAATAGCCCCCTTATGAAAAGAATAAAATGATAAGAATTGACGATCTCCATAAAAAATTTGGCAGGAATCACGTCTTACGTGGAACGGATCTTTCCATAATGAATCCAGGTATCTATGCAGTTTTGGGCCCCAATGGTTCAGGCAAAACCACACTTATAAAATGCATTTTAGGGATGGTAATTCCCACCTCAGGTACCATTGAAGTGGAAAGTAAAGCAATTAAAAAGAATTGGAAATACAGAAGGGAGATTAATTACCTGCCTCAAATTGCAAATTTCCCTGGTAATTTAAAGGTTTATGAGTTAATAGCTATGATCAAGGATCTAAGGCAAAAACCAGGTCAGGAAGATAATCTGATTTCAGTATTTGGGTTAGAACCTTATCTGAACAGTAAATTAGCTTCACTGTCAGGAGGCACCAGACAAAAAGTAAATATTCTTCTCGCTTTAATGTTTAACAGTCCTCTGATTGTTTTAGATGAACCTACCACTGGTTTGGATCCGGCAGCTTTAATTAGTTTAAAGAAACTTATACAAAAGGAAAAGGAGCAGGGTAAAACCATTTTGATAACAACGCATATCATGCAGTTTGTAGAAGAAATGGCCGATACCATTATATATTTGCTTGAAGGTAAAATATATTTTAAGGGCACGGTTGAAGAACTAAAAACAAAGACGGGAAAAACTAATTTTGATCATGCCATTGCGGCAATAGCAACCAACTTGGAAGATGTTTAAAATACTGAAATACAGCTTTTACGACCTAATGCGAAGCAGATGGAGCTATGTGTATTTTCTGTTTTATCTTGCCCTTGGGTTTGTCCTGTTATTTCTTAACAACGATGTTTCCAAAGCAGTTATTACGCTTATGAATGTGATCATTGTCCTGGTTCCACTAATAGGTACAATTTTTGGAGTAATGTACTTCTATAATTCCAAAGAATTCACTGAACTTTTACTGGCGCTGCCTATTAAACGTTCTTCCATTTTTGTAGGGCAGTATTTAGGTGTAGCAGGTTCTTTGACCTTAAGTTTGGTAATGGGACTCGGGATTCCTTTTATTCTGTATGGACTTTTTAAAAGTAATGCCATTTGGGATTTTACTTTATTATTGGTCGTGGGCGCATTCCTCACCCTTATATTTACGGCATTGTCGTTTAATATAGCTTTAACCAATGAAAATAAGATTAAAGGATTTGGTTACGCTGTATTAATGTGGTTGTTTTTTGCCGTAATTTATGATGGGTTGTTTCTTTTATCTCTTATAATGTTTGAAGACTATCCTCTGGACAAGTATTCCCTGGTAGCTACAATGCTTAATCCCGTAGACCTTTCCAGAACACTAATACTTCTGAAATTAGATATATCTGCCCTTATGGGTTATACCGGAGCTGTATTCAAATCTTTTTTCGGAACAAGATCTGGATTTTTACTTTCCATATTTATGTTGATTTTATGGACCCTTATTCCACTGTATAGTTTGGTCAGAAAAGCGCAAAGAAAAGATTTTTAGTAAGTATAGGGTTCGATAAAATCTTTATAAGTCCCTCTTGAAGGATGGGCCTTTGTGGCTAAAACTTGCTTTGCTGGATATTGCATTAAAATAGCATTTATTATCTTCTGGCGTTCAGGATATGCATTGGTTTTCCCCCAGGCAACAAGAACCATATCGGAAACTTCAATAGCCTGACTGATAAGACTATCATTCTCTTTCCCGATTTTGTTTGGAGAACCGATAAAACCATTGGTTTGTATATATGCAAACTGATTGACTACGGTAATGCTTTTTACGTCTCTAAATAGCTTTACCTCTTTTTCAAAAATGAGTTTTTCCAGAAATTGAACAGATTTGTCTGCAATTCTTGCATTGGCAACACTGGGATTTTGCATGATAACACAGAGGGATTTACCATCTGTTTTTATCGGGTTTTCTATGGTAAGTTGATATCGGAATTTATTACAATCGGAAAATTTGACTTTAACCAGTACATCAGGGATGTGTTTATAAATCATTGATTAAACAATGTTATTTTAGTCTTGGCAAATGTTCAGCGCAATTTGAACCATTTGCTTAAAAGTTCGTTCCCGCTCTTCAAAACTGCATTTCTCACCGGTAACCAACGAGTCGGAAATGGTAAGTATAGTTAGAGCCTCAATACTGTGTTTGGCAGCAATAGTGTAAAGTCCGGCAGATTCCATTTCAGCACAAAGCACTCCATATTTAGCCCATTTTTTATAAGCCAATGGGTCTTCTTCATAATACAGGTCTGCAGATAGTACATTACCTGCCTTGATAGGAATGTTGCTTTCCTGTGCGTATAAAGCAGCCTTCAAAATCAAATTGAAGTGGGCTGTAGGGGCATAACTAGAATCACTAAAAACAGCATTATTAATACCCGAATTTGTTGAAGCGGACAGGGCTAAAACGATATCCCGAATCTTAACATCCTCCTGATAAGATCCTGCAGTACCTACCCGGATTATTCTTTTCACATCATAATCATTAATAAGTTCATGATAGTAGATCATGGCGGAAGGAATGCCCATACCGCTTCCCTGTATTGAAATACGTTTCCCTCTGAATTCCCCGGTATAACCTAGCATACCTCGAATATTTGAGTAACAATATGCGTTATCTAAAAATGTCTCAGCAATCCATTTGGCACGTAACGGATCACCCGGCATTAAAACGATCTCGGCAATCTCATTCTTTTTTGCGTCAATGTGAGCACTCATAGATTAGGGATTAGTTTCTTTGACTATTGCAATTCCTGAGGAGGTTCCTAAACGTGAAACGCCCATATCCAAGTAACGTTTGGCAGTAATTTTATCTTTAATACCTCCTGAGGCTTTTATCTTTATTTTGTCTTGAATTACACGTTTTATTAATTCAACATCCTCAAATGTAGCTCCTCCTGAGCCAAATCCGGTTGACGTTTTTACAAAATCTGCCTTACCCTCAACAACCAGCATACTGGCTATTTTTTTTTCTTCAGCCGTTAAGTAACAGGTCTCAATAATTACTTTCAATTTCATAGGTGCAATGGCCTGTTTTATTTTAGCTATTTCATCTTTTACCAGACCGTATTCTCCGAATTTTAACCAACCAACATTTATAACCATATCTATTTCATCTGCTCCATGATCAACACAGAATTGTGCCTCGCATAATTTGGCTTCAGTAGACATGGCTCCTAACGGAAAGCCAATTACTGCAGCTATTTTGACCATGGAACCTTTCAGTTCTTCCTTTGCTAGGGCAACATTACAACTGTTAACACAAACCGCAAAAAAATTGAACTCCCTTGCTTCGGAACATAATTGTCTTATTGCTTTAGGAGTAGCAGTTGGCTTCAATAAGGTATGGTCAATATATCGCTCAATTTGCATTAATTCGTTTTAAGATCGTTCAAATCGTTCATATGCCGCTTTGATCAACATTTCACGATGATCCGGATGTGAAATAGATATCAGGGCCTTTGCCCTTTCATATAAATTTTTGCCAAAAAGATTTACCACGCCATACTCAGTAACCACGTAGTGAACATGCGCTCTGGTGGTAGTAACTCCTGCTCCCTCTTTAAGAGTAGGGGTAATCTTGCTGACTCCTTTTGCCGTGGCTGCGGAAAGGGCAAAAATTGGTTTTCCTCCTTCTGAAATAGTGGCACCTCTTATAAAATCCATTTGACCTCCAACACCTGAAAAGTGTCGTTGTCCAATACTGTCGGCACAGACCTGTCCGGTTAGATCTATTTCAATGGCACTGTTTATTGCCGTTACTTTAGGATTTCTAGCAATTACACTGGTATCATTAGTATATCCGGCTTCTTTGAAATGCACTAGTGGATTGTCATCTACAAAATCGTATAAATTTTTGGTCCCTGCGGCGAAACACGTGACAATTTTGCCGGTTTTAATCTCTTTTTCCTCTCCTGTAATAATGCCTTTTTCAACCAAAGGTAAAAGGCCGTCGGAAAACATTTCTGTATGTACCCCTAATCTTTTATGGTTGTGTAAATTGCTTAAAACAGCATTGGGAATATTTCCGATACCCAATTGCAAAGTGGCGCCATCTTCAATAAGATCGGCAACATTTTTTCCAATGGCGTGCTCTAAATCTGTTATTTCGGTAATTGGAGCAACGTGGATAGGTTCGTCAACCTCTATAGCCAAATCTATTCGGCTTTTATGAATAATACCATCTCCATGAGTTCTTGGAACCTGTGGATTAACCTGGGCAATAACTTTTTTTGCAGTCTGTATTGCAGGCAATGCAATATCTACCGAAACACCTAAAGAACAATACCCGTGCCTATCAGGTGGAGAAACTTGAACTACGGCAACATCCAGCGGTAAAATATTTCGTCTGAATAGAAAATGAATCTCACTTAGAAATATAGGGATATAATCACCTTTATTTGTATTCACCGCTCTTCTGACGTTTCCTCCAACAAAACAACTGTTTATGTTAAATGCCTCATTATATGGCGGTAATGCATATTTCACCTCTCCTTCCGTATGAATTGAAATAATCTCTACCTCTTCTAATTCTTCATATCTTTCACAAATACTGTTGATTAATGTATTAGGAGTCATAGCAGCTCCTTGAAGAAATATCCGATCCCCGGATTTAACAATAGATGCAGCTTCCGCTTTTGTAACAATTTTCATGTTAGTTTTTTTCTGGGTTTATAAATTGCCATATTTAGTTTAAATATGGCTAATGACATTCTATTTCTGTAGTTACCACTTCTACTATTGGCTTAGGGGATACGTAGGGTATTCCTAATCCCATTCCTCTAAGAATAAAAAGTAATCCGATGATAACCACAAAAACGGGTATTAATTTACGTATTCGCTGCTTAGAAGAATCCTTTAATATTCCGCTCAGGTAAACCGCCGTAGTCATTAAAGGAACTGTACCTAATCCAAATAATATCATATATATAGAACCTTCAACAGCTGTACCCATGGCAATTGCTCCCAAAAGGGCCATATAAACCAGTCCGCAGGGCAGGAATCCGTTTAGAAACCCAATAGTGAGAAAAGTATCTGCTGTTTTCTTTTTAAGCGCTTTACCTAAATTGCTTTTAATTTTTCCAATAATCCGATATACAGGTCTTGAAAGGCTAAGCCTGCTCATATATTTATACGGTATTATTACAACTAATATCATGAGTACACCAACAAGAATCGATAGTTTTTGCTGTATTCCAAAGATGTAAAGCCCCTTGCCTAATAGTCCAAATAATAAGCCAATAATACCATATGCCATTAGTCTTCCAAAATGGTAAATGAAAACCTGGCCTGCTTTTTTATACTTATTATTCTGACTTACAGGCAGCATAAATGCAATGGGCCCGCACATACCTATGCAGTGTAAACTTCCCATAAGGCCCAAAATTAAGGCAGACAATAACATATTATTAATTAATAGGTGATACTTTTTTTTGTCAAGTGCTCTTTGCCTTGATAATTCCAGTAAATTTTTATATCCCAACGACCATCCAACAAACGTTTGTCAGGTATGAGCAAATGTTTATTGGATAAACTTATAGGAAAGTCAAAATCCAAGTGTTTATTGGATG